>JBEIEG010000259.1:0-3839 GCA_040383035.1 Hyphomonadaceae bacterium
CATTGCCCTTTGATGGCCCCAGCAGCTGAAGAAATGGCCGCGGCGCTTGCTGCAACCACCATCCACAAGCCTATCGTCCCCGTGCTGTCCAATGTCACGGTGGAGCCGACGCAAGACCCCGACACCATCGCTAGGCTGCTGGTTGAGCAAGTCACGGGTCGCGTTAGATGGCGGGAATCGATCAGCTGGTTTGCCGCCCAAGGTGCCACCCAATTTGTGGAACTCGGCGCAGGCAGTGTGCTGACAGGCATGTCTAAGCGCATCGCCCCAGAAGCGACCTCCCTTGCCCTGACCGGTGCTGACGAAATTGCGGCCTTTGCCGCTTCTTTGATCTAAAGACGAAAGAAGATACGCAGATGTTTGATCTAAGTGGAAAAAAGGCGCTCGTAACTGGCGCTACCGGGGGCATTGGCGGGGCCATTGCGCGTGCTTTGCATGCTGCTGGCGCGCAAGTCGCGTTGTCGGGTACACGCCAAGAGGCGTTGGACGCCTTAAGCGCAGAATTGCCGGGCAGCGTGGCGCTGGCCTGCAATCTGTCCAACCCAGAAGAGACTGACGGTCTCATTGGTCGGGCTGAAGAGGCGCTCGGCGGCTTGGATATCTTGGTCGCGAATGCCGGGATCACCAAGGACGGTTTGCTCTTGCGGATGAAGGATGAGGATTTTGAGCGCGTGCTCGATGTCAATCTTGGCTCCTACTTCCGCCTTGCTCGTGCAGCCTCGAAGGGCATGATGAAGCGTCGCTTGGGCCGGATCATTGCGATCACATCGGTTGTGGGTGTTACAGGCAATCCGGGCCAAGCCAATTATGCAGCGTCAAAAGCAGGCATGATCGGCTTTACCAAATCCATTGCACAAGAACTGGCTTCCCGCGGCATAACAGCCAATTGTATCGCGCCAGGATTCATTGTCTCGCCAATGACAGATGCACTTAATGAGGCGCAAAAAGAGGCCATTACTAAGTCTATTCCTGCCGCTCGACTCGGTCAGCCTGATGACATTGCTGCAGCTGTTGTCTATCTAGCTTCCGATCAGGCCAGCTATGTTACGGGGCAGACTTTGCACGTAAATGGCGGAATGGCGATGATTTAGGTACTGTTTTGGCGCTAGCGGCCTCAAGCCAAAGGTGCTAATTCGTTGAACTCCCGTGGCGCTATGTTGGCAAAACGGTAACTATAACAACGCCGAAGGGACTTCGGCAGGATTCGAGGACCAACAATGTCTGACGTTTTCGACCGCGTAAAAAAGATCGTAATTGAACACTTGGACGCTGATGCGGAAAAAGTCGTTGAAAATGCGAGCTTCATTGATGATCTGGGCGCAGACAGCCTCGATACAGTGGAACTTGTCATGGCTTTTGAAGAAGAGTTTGGCGTTGAGATCCCAGATGATGCTGCTGAAAAGATCCAAACCGTCGGCGACGCGGTGAAGTTCATTTCGGCCAACGCTGGCTGATCAGAACATGCGTCGCGTTGTCGTGACGGGAATCGGCCTCGTCACCCCAATCGGGGTCGGGGCCGATTTCGTTTGGAAAAGCCTGTTGTCCGGTGCAAACGGGGCAGGCACCATCTCTGCGTTTGATGCATCTGACCTGCCTGTGCACTATGCCTGTGAAGTCCCTTGGACGACTGGGCGCGGTGGCGGTGGGGCTGATGTGGCGGGGTCTTTCGATCCCGAAACCGCGATGTCCTCGCGGGACCGTCGGCGCGTCGATGAATTTATTTTGTATGGAGTCGCAGCCGCTAATGAAGCGATTGCAGATTCTGGCTGGGTTGCCGAAACCGAAGAGCAGCAAGAGCGCACTGGCGTCATGATTGGTTCTGGCATTGGCGGGCTTTCCACCATTGCAGACAATGCGCTGCTTCTTGAGAAAGAAGGGCATCGCAAGATTAGCCCCTTCTTCGTACCCTCGGCGCTGATCAATCTGACCTCTGGCCACGTGTCGATCAAGCACGGCTTCAAAGGCCCCAACCATTCGGTGGTGACCGCTTGTGCCACCGGCGCGCACGCCATTGGCGATGCCGCCCGCATCATCAAATATGGCGATGCAGATGTCATGGTTGCAGGCGGCTGTGAGGCTGCGGTGTGTAAGATCGGCATTGCAGGCTTTGCCGCGGCGCGCGCGCTGTCGAGTGGCTTTAACGAGGACCCAACTTCGGCTTCTCGCCCCTATGACAAGGACCGCGATGGCTTTGTATTGGGTGAAGGCGCAGGCGTTGTCGTTTTGGAAGAATATGAGCACGCCAAGGCGCGCGGCGCCAAGATTTATGGCGAAGTCGCCGGCTATGGCATGTCGGGTGATGCGTATCACATCACAGCGCCTTCTGAAGATGGCAATGGTGGCTTCCGGGCTATGCGCTCTGCGTTGAAAGATGCAGGTCTTGCGACGTCAGACATCGGCTATGTCAACGCGCACGGCACCTCGACCCCCTTAGGTGACGAAATTGAATTGCGGGCGGTGGAGCGTTTGTTTGGCGCGGAAACCAAGGGCTTGACCATGTCCTCAACCAAGTCCGCAATTGGCCATCTTCTGGGTGCCGCAGGCTCTGTTGAGGCGATTTTCTCGCTTCTGGTGTTACGGGATCAAATTGCTCCGCCGACACTTAATCTGCGCAATCCATCGGTCGAGACCCAGATTGATTTGGTTCCGCTCGAGGCCAAGAAAGTGGTTGCCAAGGCTGTGTTGTCCAATTCCTTTGGCTTTGGCGGCACTAACGCGGCGCTGATCCTGAAAGCGGTCTAATGACCGATCCCGTCGCCAAAGTGCGAGGCAAAAAGGCCTTACAGGCCAAAGCCATGTGGGAACGAATCCGGGTTGGTCTGGGCATCGCGTCGATTTTATTCGTCCTCGGCGCGGGCCTGTTCCTATTGGGGCCGGGCCCGAAGGCCAAGGAGGGCGAGTCGAGCTTCTTTGTTGTGGCAGATGGCGATTCTGCCAGCACTGTGGGTGCTCGTCTACAAAAGGAAGGCTTGGTGCGCTCTGCGCTGGGTTTTCGCTTGGCGGTGGCGATCGATGGTTCCGCGGCAGACTTGAAGATTGCGGAGTATGAAATTCCCTCTGGCGCGACGCCGGGCCGCATCGCGAAAATCCTATCCAGTGGCGAAGGCGTGAAGCGGGTTGTGGTGCTGCCTGAGGGGTGGAGTGTCAGCCAAATCTATACCCGGCTTAAGGCGAACCGCTTTCTGGCCGGCGAGTTACCACCTGCTCCGCCAGAAGGGACCTTAAACCCTGACACCTATCCAATCCAACGGGGCGATACGCGCGCAAGTGTCGTCAAGCGGATGCAGGACAGCCACCAAGCTCTCATTGACGAGTTGTGGCTAAAGCGCGCGCCAGACCTACCGATTGCCACAAAGCAAGAGGCGATCATTTTGGCCTCTATTGTAGAGAAAGAAACCGGCATTGCTGAAGAGCGGCCCCGTGTGGCGGCTGTCTTTGTCAACCGCCTACGCCTTGGCATGAAGCTGCAGTCTGACCCAACGATCATTTACGGCATCACCAAGGGTGCACCTTTGCGCCGCAAAATTTTCCGTGGCGACATCGAAAACCCTCATCCTTGGAACACCTATGTGATCCAAGGCTTGCCCCCGACGCCGATTGCCAATCCCGGCAAGGATGCTTTGGCGGCTGTTCTGAACCCGCCCCGCACCCGCGAAATCTTCTTTGTCGCCGATGGCACAGGCGGACATGTTTTCGCTGAGACCTATGCCGAGCATCATCGCAATGTCCTGCGTTGGCGGGCATGGCGGGCAGAGCAAGAGAAGAAGAGCCAAAACCTCTTAGGAGGGGGCGAATGAAGCGAGCAGCACCAATTCTTGGCATGACGGGATTTGGCCGCG
>JBEIEG010000260.1:0-3839 GCA_040383035.1 Hyphomonadaceae bacterium
ATGGCATCGTGGGCGCGCAAGTTGCTTTGGGTACCGGTCTGGCGCTCGCCAATCGCTATCGTGGCAATGAGCAAGTTTCGGTCGCTTATTTTGGCGACGGAGCCGCCAACCAAGGCCAAGTCTATGAAAGCTTCAACATGGCAAGCCTATGGCGTTTGCCAGTGGTCTATGTGATCGAGAACAACCAATATGCCATGGGCACCAGCGTTGCGCGGGCCTCGGCAGAGACTGAATTGTTCAAGCGCGGCATCAGCTTTGAAATTGTCGGCGAAGAAGTTGACGGCATGGACGTTATGGCCGTTCGCAAGGCGGCTGAACGGGCTTTAGAACACGCCCGATCCGGGAAAGGCCCTTTCCTTCTGGAGATGAAGACCTATCGCTATCGTGGCCATTCCATGTCCGACCCGGCTAAATATCGCCCCAAAGATGAGCCAAAGCAGGTGCGCGATACCCGCGACCCCATTGAGCACATGCGCCATTATGGTTTGGAAAATGGCCTGTTTACCGAAGAAGACCTGAAGACAGTCGACCGGGACGTGAAAGAAATAGTAGCCGATGCTGCCGATTTCGCTCAAACAAGCCCAGAGCCCGACCCTTCAGAGTTGATGCGTCACATTTATGTTGAGGCCTAAGCCAAAAGGCAGGCCACATGTGGGAGAAAACGAGATGAAAGCCATGAAGACTACTCTCATCGCCACGGCAGCAATTGGTCTTGTTGCTGCAATTGGTACCCAATTCGGCGGTGTACCTGCCTTTGCTCAAGCAGCAGCGCCAGCTGCAGCACCTGCGCCTGCAGTCAGCAACATTCCAGTGCATGCTGGTAATTTCACTGGTGGCAAGGTCGACAGCATTACCTACACCCCATCCTGCCCAGCTTTCAAATTCGACATGGATGCGGCCGCCATTCAGGAAAGCACCAGCCGAGCCTATGTCGAGGGCGAAAAACGTCGCTTTGATGCCGTTCGCGAAAAGTGGGACGCTTATGAAGACTGCTTGGTTGAAAATGCGCGTCGCGATATCGACGTCGTCCGCATCAGTCTCGGCGACTATTTGTCTGCCGCAGCCAATGAAGAAGCAAAAGCCTTTAACGGCATGAATGTGGCGGCAACTGGCAATATTGAACGGATTGGCAAATTGCCTGCGCCAAAAGCCTCGAAGAAAAAGGGTGACGCGGCGGCTGTAGAAGCCCCGCAAGCGGCCTTGTCTGCTTGGACTGAACCAAAAGGTCGGTTCGTTGGCAGTCTGAGTGGTTCTGCGGCTCAGCCACAATATAGTTCGGCGTGCCCTGCCGCGTTGGGTGCCCTTAGTGCCGAAGCCTTTGTGAACGAGAACACCCGCAACGGCTTTAACGCCCTGTTGGACGAGTTGCGTGCGATGCCAGACCGCATCAATCAAGTGCGCACCTGCCGTCAGGAAAATGGCCAAGAAGATTATGAAGTCATCCAGAAAGTTGTCCAAGATGGCGTCAATGCTGTGTTCCAGCCCAGCAAAACAGCTTTTGAAAAAGAATATGCAGCTGTTCGCTTCCAATTGAACGAGCATCAGAAACCAGGTGGTTTGTTGGCACCCCCAGAAATGGGTCGTGCGCCTGCCAAAAAAGCACCACCTGCAAAAGCGCCTGCAGCCAAAAAGAAAAAATAGAACGCGACCCGCTTTGGGTTTTTAGGTTCAGCGGTGCTTGGTCACCGTTGTTGATCAAGATGAAGAGGACGGGCCTGCTTTATGCAGGCCCAACCTAGTCCAACCAATATGGAGCCTGCCTTGTCGATTGAAATCCTCATGCCCGCACTCTCTCCAACTATGGAGGAAGGCACTTTGGCCAAATGGCTGGTGCAGGTCGGTGACACGGTCAAAGCAGGTGACGTTATCGCCGAGATTGAAACCGATAAGGCGACGATGGAAGTTGAAACCATCGACGAGGGCGTGGTTGAAGCCCTTTTGGTGGCCGCTGGTAGTCAGGGTGTAAAAGTCAACACACCGATCGCGCGCATCTCTGGCGATGAAGAGGTGGCAGCGCCAACTCCAACCCCGCCGCCAGTCGCAGCGGCACCAGCGCCTGTGGCTGCACCAGCGTCCGTAGCAGCTAGTGCACCAGGTGCCTTGGCGGATCCTGAAATTCCGCCCGGCACGCCGATGGTGAAAGTAACCTTGCGCGATGCGCTGCGCGACGCCATGGCCGAAGAAATGCGCCGGGACCCAGACGTTTTCCTGATGGGGGAAGAAGTCGGCCAGTATCAGGGGGCCTATAAGGTTAGCCGTGGTCTTCTGGAAGAATTTGGCGACCGTCGCGTGATCGATACGCCGATTACCGAGCATGGTTTTGCCGGCATGGGCGTGGGGGCTGCAATGGCAGGCTTGAAGCCAATTGTGGAGTTCATGACCATGAACTTTGCGATGCAAGCTATTGACCATATTATCAATTCTGCCGCCAAAGTGCATTATATGTCGGGTGGGCAAATCAGTGCGCCCATCGTCTTCCGTGGGCCGAATGGCGCGGCATCGCGCGTGGGTGCCCAGCATAGCCATGATTATTCTAGCTGGTATAGCAATGTTCCGGGCCTGAAAGTGATCGCGCCCTATGATGCCGCCGATGCCAAGGGGCTTCTCAAGGCTGCCATTCGCGACCCCAATCCTGTGGTCTTCCTTGAGCATGAGCTTCTTTATGGCATCGAATATGACGTGCCAGAGGGCGATGACTGGGTTGTGCCGATTGGCAAAGCGAAAGTTCGTCGTGAAGGTACAGACCTCACCATAACGGCCCATTCGCGTATGGTAGGCTTTGCCCTGCAGGCTGCAGAAGAACTGGCTGCTTTGGGCATTTCCGCCGAAGTGATCGACCTGCGTACCTTGCGGCCACTCGATACCGAAACCATCATCGCCTCGGTCAAGAAGACCAATCGGTTGGTCACTGCTGAAGAAGGTTGGGGCCCGATGGGCGTTGGTGCTGAGGTTATTGCCTGCGTTATCGACGGGGCCTTTGACTGGCTTGATGCGCCACCGATGCGGGTCCACCAAAAAGATACGCCGCTCCCCTATGCGGCCAATCTTGAAAAACTATCCTTGCCGAATGCGGCAGATATCGTCGCGGCCGCCCGCGCCGTCACCAATCGCTGAGGAATTTGCCCATGGCTATCGACATTTTGATGCCCGCCTTGTCCCCGACGATGGAAGAGGGCGTGCTGGCGAAGTGGCATGTGAAAGTTGGCGACGTGCTGAAGTCTGGCGACATCATGTGCGAAATCGAAACCGACAAAGCCACGATGGAAGTCGAAGCGGTCGATGAGGGCAAGGTCCTTGAGATTTTGGTCGCAGAAGGCACCCAAGGCGTAAAGGTCAATGCTGTGATTGCGCGCATTGAAGGCGAGGGCGATGCCCCGTCAAAAGCACCTGCTGCGCCAGCACCCGCCGCTGCCGCCCCTGCGGCAGTTCCGACTCCAGTCGCTGTCGCATCAGTACCCGCCGCAAAAGATGGTAGCCGTATCATAGCGTCACCGCTGGCCAAGCGCATCGCTGAGGCTGCGGGGATCAACCTTGCCCAAGTTACCGGCTCAGGCCCGCACGGTCGGATCGTCAAAGCAGATGTGGAAGCCGCACGCGGTCAAGCGCCACAGCCTGCTTCCAGCGTTACACCAGCTGTTGCAGCTGCACCGATAGCGGCCCCTGCTGCAGCGCCTCGCGCGCCCAGCCCATTGCCCTACGCCGACGGCACCTATGACATTGTGCCCTTGGACGGCATGCGCCGGACGATTGCGCGCCGCATGACTGAAAGCTTCCGCGATGTGCCGCATTTCCCGCTCAACATTGATCTGGAAATCGACAAATTGTTGGAATTGCGCAAA
>JBEIEG010000261.1:0-3828 GCA_040383035.1 Hyphomonadaceae bacterium
TATCCGCGAGGTTGGACCAAGCCTATTGAAAGACTTGACCTCCGGCTTCACACGGCAGTCGGGCTCGAGCACACCGGGCATAAGGACGAGCTAATCCTCATGAAAACACGAAGCAGCCACGTCTGCCCCGATTAACCCCGCTTACCCATCCCCAACCGGTGTCGCCGCTGCAGCAACAACGCCCTCTCGTCGGAGATGGGACTAGGCTATGCGAGGCTTCATGAGAGGGGGATAAGTTTTTATCTGTCCCTGTTGAAATAGCCCTTCACCGGCTTCGCCGGCATCGGCGTATACGCCGCTGTGTCGCGAGGGGACTGAAGGGGTAATTGCACAAAAAAGACCGCCTATCTGGATAGATGGGCGGTCCTTCTACGCGGGAATTTGAGATAGCCGCCTTAAGCCGCAGCTGAAACCCGACCCAGTGCGCATTGCTGCCACAAGTCAGACAGAGCCGTTACCAAGCGCTCAATATCGGCATCGCTATGCAAGGGCGATGGCGTAATCCGTAGTCGCTCTGTGCCGCGGGGGACGGTCGGATAATTGATCGGTTGGATATAAATACCCGACCGCTCAAGCAGCCAGTCGCTGATCATTTTGCATTTGACCGGGTCGCCAACCATCACGGGGATAATATGGCTGTCATTGGCCATGCAAGGGATGCCAACGGCCTCCAAGCGACGTCGCACGAGCGCGACGCGGTCCTGATGGCGCTCGCGCTCTGAAGAACTGGCCTTTAGATGACGAATGCTGGCGCACGCAGCTGCCGCCACTGAGGGTGGCAGCGCGGTTGTGAAGATGAAGCCAGAAGCGAAGCTGCGAATGAAGTCGCACAAAGCCGTAGATGCAGCGACATAGCCGCCAAAGACGCCAAAGGCTTTGCCCAACGTGCCTTCAATAACAGTCAAGCGGTCCATCAAGCCTTCACGCTCTGCCACGCCACCGCCACGTGGGCCATAAAGACCGACGCCATGGACTTCGTCGAGATAGGTCATGGCACCATATTTTTCAGCCACGTCGCAAATGGCAGCAATTGGGGCGATATCGCCGTCCATTGAGTAAACGGACTCAAAGGCCACCAACTTAGGCTGTTCTGGCGGGAGGCTGGCCAGTATACGCTCAAGATCTTCGGTATCATTATGCTTGAAGATACGGACTTCGGCACGGCTGTGGCGAATGCCTTCAATCATCGAAGCATGATTGCCCTCATCCGAGACAACAACACAATTGGGGATTTTGCTGGCCAAGGTGCTCAAGGCTGCCCAATTCGACACATAGCCGGACGTGAAGAGAAGAGCAGCTTCCTTGCCGTGCAAGTCAGCCAGCTCTTGCTCGAGCAAGATGTGGTAATGATTGGTCCCCGAAATGTTACGCGTGCCACCTGCACCCGCGCCACACCGATCGATGGCTTCATGCATAGCTGCCAAGACTTTCGGATGTTGGCCCATGCCGAGATAATCGTTCGAACACCAAACCGTCACTTCGTGGACACCGTCATCGGTATGCCGAGTGGCGCGCGGAAATTGGCCCGCATGACGCTCTAGGTCAGCAAAAACTCGATAGCGACCCTCAGCACGCAGGGCGTCCAGCTGGCTGTTGAAATAGGCTTGGTAGTCCATGGTATTTCCCCTCCCGACAGCCCGGCGGTGCTTTCACCACCACCAAGCCGTTTGTTATCTGTTTGGCAAGCGACTTACCAAACGGGTTGCAGCCGAACGTTGCTGGGTAGCTCATTCGAAAGTGTTGGTAAAAGATAGAGACTGATAAAGGTTGCACCGACTTGCGCAGTCCACCCCAGTCGTTTTAGGCCGTTCATAAAGCCGCCCTCGGCTTTGGCAGCATCGATCTTGTCTGACAGGATGCGAAGACGCTCAAACCCTGCGCGGAAAATTGGATTATCGGTGTCTAGCATAACCGGGAAGACTTGCTTGGAAATCTCGGTGGTCAGTGAAAAGACCTGATAATCATAGTCTGTTGGGTTTACGCCCAAGGCTTTGTGGAAAGCGGGGCGGGCGTGGTCGCGCACATACATGGTGGCATAGACCGAAAGAAGGAAGAAACGAATCCAGAGCTTGTTGGCCCCTTGCAACAAAGTTGGGTCTGCCCGCATAATCAAGGCGAAGGCTTCGCCATGGCTGAACTCATCATTGCACCATTCCTTGAACCAATTGAAAATTGGATGGAATTTGTGCTGCGGGTTGCGCTCTAATTGCCGGAAGATGGTGATGTAGCGCGCATAGCCAATCTTTTCAGACAGATAGACCGCATAATAGATGAACTTCGGCTTGAAGAAAGTGTATTTCTTGGTCTTGGTCAAAAAGCCCAAATCGACGCCAATGCCAAAATCCTTCAGCGTTTCATTGATAAAACCTGCATGGCGCGATTCATCGCGGGCCATATATTTGAACAAGGCTTTGATGTCTGGATTGGTCACGCGCTTGACGATCTCAGCATAGAGAACACAGCCCGAGAATTCCGACGTGATCGAGCTAACCAGAAAGTCTACAAACTCACGACGCAATTCAGGGTCCAAGTCGTCGAGCCGGTTGTCGAACGCCGCATCGCGCTTAAAGTGGCCGCGGCGCGGATCGGCTGCCATGCCTGAAAGCATATGGTCCCACTCTTCGCGAACCGAGGACACATCAATCTTATCCATCGCCTCATAGTCAGTCGTGTAGAACCGCGGGCTCAACATCGTGTCGGTTTTGGCCAGCTGGGTCGTGTCGAGATAGGAATCGTCAAAAGTGGCTGCGGTCATGGCAGTTTCCCCGGTGTGAAGCTGACTTCATAGAGCTCAAAAAGCTCAAAATAAGAGGCGACTTTGATCCAAAGTCTTTCAAGGGCGGTCGCGCGGATAATCTTGACACCCCGGTGCAAGGTGCAGGATTCACCAAACGACAGCCGGATCGGGGGGCCTTGGACGATCATCTTATCGCCAGGTCCAAGGATGGAGTCATCGTCCAGAGAGACATGGGCATGGAGGCCGTTCTCATCATGCTGAATCTCAATAGTACATGTTGTCACATACGTGGTGCGCTTCAAAGCTTCGGGCCACTGCAAGGTCCAAAACTCAGGTTGCTGATGATGGAGATACGAATTGGTCATGCTCTCACCAATTCCATCGCTTGCGACGTGTAAAAACCACTGACGACGCGGGCACTGCGGCCAACTTTCCAGCCAGCCATGCGGGGATCAGAAGCCACAGACTTTCGCAGGAAAGCCTCGCTGACAGGCTCAATCGCCGGTGCCCGGTCGGACCGTGGGAACAACAGACCGACAGCGTGCATAAGGGTCAAAAGCGGCGTCTTGGGCGCGAAGGTGAATACGATGGAGCCTGAGCATCTAGATGCTAAGGATGCCAAAGCGGTCATGATTTCGTCGCGCGGGTAATGGATCAGGGAATCCATCGACACGATATGGTCATAGTCACCATGGGCCGGGTCCAGCATGTCGCCAACGCGGAATTCAATCGTGCCAGGAGCTGGATCGATGGGCGCGCGTTCTCCGGCCACCGAAACAAGGCTAGCCGCAACATCCACCGCCACCACATCGGCCCCACGATGGGCGGCAATCACGGCCAAAGCACCCGTACCGCACCCTGCATCAAGGATGCGCTTAGCGGTCAAAGACTCCGGCAACCAAGAGACCAAAATCTCGCGCATTTGGTCACGGCCAGCCCGCACAGTTGCGCGGATTTTGCTGACTGGCGCTGTCGAGGTCAGTTGCGCCCAAGTATCTGAGGCCGTGCGGTCAAAATAGGTCTCAAGGCGTTGGCGGCGCTCAACATAGGTGGTGGTCAGCATGTCCAAAGCTCCCGATCAATCAAAGCCA
>JBEIEG010000262.1:0-3825 GCA_040383035.1 Hyphomonadaceae bacterium
AGAGGCGTGGGACAATTCTTGTTCAATCTCGGGCGCGTGGCGGTGGTTGCCAACGCTATAGGCGTGCAGGCCTTCGGCTGTTTCACAGAACAAATTGCCTTCCTTGAGGCCCCGCCCAGCACCTGAAACCCCAGACTTTGCGTCCACAATGATGTCACGCGGTGAGACGACGCCCGCTTCCACCAAAGGCTTGATCGCCAGTAGGGTTGCGGTTGGATAACAGCCGGGGCAGGCGATGATATCGGGCTTCTTGGCAAGCTCTGCCCGCGCAAACTCGGTCAGACCATAGACCGCGTTGCGGGTTTTCTCTGGGTGGAGGTGGCTGCGGCCATAGACATTGGCATAGGCACTCGGATCGCGAAACCGGAAGTCGGCTGACAGATCAATCACCTTCACATGGGCGGGAAGTTCGCCCAGCAGCTCTTCGCTCGCACCATGCGGCAAACAGCCGAACGCGACATCCACGCCGTCCCAATTGACGTCTTCGGCCTTAACCAAGGTGCGATCGGCAAAAGGGTGCAAATGCGGGAAGAGGTCACCCAAGGAGCGCCCAGCTTGGGCATTAGCCGTAATCGCGCCAACGCGGACATTGGCATGGTGGGCGAGCAGGCGGATCGTCTCCGCCCCCGTATAGCCAGAGGCACCAAGGATCGCGGCATTCAGGGTCTGAGAGGTCATGGGCTTAGACTTTCGGGTTTTCAAAGGTGCGGTTTGGCACAGGTGAACGCGTTCTTTTGATCAGGTCAATCAACGATGAATAACGTTGCCCCTTCAAGCGTGCTTGATCGGTGTGCCGAGTCACCAAAATCGGAAACATGATAGCTCATGCCGGCTTTCAAGGTGAAAGTTCGACCATCGTTAAGTTCGGACACAAGGCTTCCATGTAATACAAACAGAATGTGCCCACGATCACACCAATGATCTGCCAGATAGTTTGGCGAGTAGGTCACTTGGCGTATCCGTATGTCACCCAGTTCAATCATGCGCCATTCGGCGTGACCTGTGTCACCCGGATGAATCGTGGGCGTGATGCTTGACCAATCTGTCGTGGTAAAGGCTGACTCTGGAAGTTTCATGAGTTTGATTCAATCCCAAAAACGAAAAACGGGCGGCCCGCTAAGGCCGCCCGCTTGAAACATAGATATGTTCGACGCGTAGGTCTTAGCGCTTGGAGAACTGGAAGCTACGGCGTGCTTTCGCGCGGCCATACTTCTTACGCTCAACCACACGGCTGTCGCGGGTCAGATAACCAAATGGCTTCAGAACCGGGCGCAGGCCGGGCTCAAAGCGGGTCAAAGCGGTTGCGATACCGTGACGAACAGCACCAGCTTGGCCTGACAGACCGCCGCCCTTTACGGTGGCGATGACGTCAAACTCAGTGGCGCGATCGGTCACTTGCATAGGCTGGTTGATCACCATGCGGAGAACCGGGCGCGCAAAATAGGTGCCTTGGTCTTTGCCATTGATGGTGATCTTGCCGGTGCCGCGCTTTACCCAAACGCGAGCAATCGCGTTCTTACGCTTGCCGGTCGAATATGCACGACCCAAGGAGTCGATTTCGGGTTCACGAACGACCACTTCCACAACACCTTCACCGGTGCCCATGGAGGCGAGGTCTTCGAAGCTCTTTGCTACTTCTTCCATTATGCGGCCCCGACGTTCTTGCGGTTACGACCCTTGAAATCTACCACTTCTGGAGATTGGGCCTCATGTGGGTGTTCGGTGCCAGCGTAAACGCGCAGCTTGCCGAATTGCGAGCGAGCCAGAGGGCTTTCCTTTGGCATCATGCGCAGAACAGCCTTTTCGAGCACGCGCTCTGGGAAACGGCCGCCAAGCAAACGCGCAGCAGTGGTTTCCTTGATGCCGCCAGCATAGCCGGTGTGGCGATAATAAACTTTGTCACGCAGCTTGTTGCCGGTGAAAACAACCTTTTCTGCATTGATGACCACAACATGGTCGCCAACATCAGCATGAGGCGTGAAATCTGGACGGTGCTTGCCGCGCAAACGCATGGCGATAAAGGTCGCGAGGCGGCCAACAACCACCCCTTCGGCATCTACCACGATCCATTTACGGTCGGCTTCGTGCGTCTTGGCACTGAAGGTCTTCATGGAGTTAGTTCCAAATGAACGCGACCGCCCGAAAGGGGCGGCCACTTGAGAGCGGCGCTTCTAGGCGGCGGTAAAACTTATGTCAACAGGCTTGCTGAAATTGGTATAAAAACAAGATGTTAGATATGCGGTATTATGTTACCGTATTATCTCGTCGAACTTGCATAAGGTGTTTATCTGAACGGGGGCTATAACGCCAAGGGCTAGGGCATTCTTCGTGGACGGATCTGAGCGTATCGGATAGGCGCACCAACTTGTCGGCCCAATATCGACCAAAAATCGCGAAAGCTTCATGATTTGATGATCAGACCGTCAAATAGCCTAGCTAGGCCCGAAAGATCATTTCACGGAGGGGAAGTTTACCATGGATCGTCGCACACTTCTGATTGGCTTATCATCCGGCTTGGCTTTAGCCGGCACACAAACCCAAGCCGCAAGCCGCCTTAACGCGGCTGCAACACGCCTTGACCCCGCCAAAGTGCGGTTGACGTGGAATGCGTCCGCCGGTTCTGCCCGTGTTCTGACGTCAAGCGAACCCAGTGCCAATCTGTTCGCGATGAAGGAGCTTGCTGCCGCTGTGCAAAATGGGCAGCTCGATGTCGCCGCCGCTATTTCCCCACGCCCGTATTTCCTGATCCGCACGCGCTCTGGCGGGCAAGTGCGAATTGCTGAGCGCCTTTTGCCGCTTGAAGGCGGCCGCAACTTCCGCGACTTAGGTGGCTATGCAGCGCACCGCGGTAAAAATGTAAGCTGGGGCAAAATCTATCGCTCTGGGGTGATGGCGAAGTTTACGACCAATGACACCTCCTATCTGCGCAGCCTTGGTATCGCCGTGGTCTGTGATCTTCGCAGCGGGCAAGAGCGTTCTAGCGAGCCAAGCGCTTTGCTCGGAAGCGATAGGGTCAAGACGCTGTCAAAGGATTATGAGATGGGCTCGTCCTTGAACAAGCTGATGGCGGCGAAGACAAAAGAAGAAGCGGTCGTGATTTTTGGCGATGCCTATATCGATTTCACCCAGACGCTGACGCCGCAATATAAAGAGATGTTTGAAAACCTTCTCGAGAATAAGGCTCCGTTGGCTGTGAATTGTACGGCAGGCAAAGACCGGACCGGTGTAGCAAGTGCTCTGATCCTGTCCGTATTGGGTGTAGACCGCGCAACAGTGGTTGCCGATTACGCGCTGAGCCAGACCTTTGTGCCGCCATCTTACTATCTTAATCAGGCGTCAGGCGCGACCGCAGCCCAAACCAGCCCATTTGCACGTTTGCCCCGCCCGATCGCGGAAGTGATTTTGGGGTCCGACCCCGGTGTTATGCAGCATGCGCTAGGCCGAATGGACCGGGAATTTGGCGGGCCAGTTGGTCTGACAAAGAAGCAATTTGGCCTGACAGACGCCGCAATTGTGAAGTTACGGGCAGACTATTTGGTCTAGATTCCTAGGGCAGGTTCAATCTTACCCTGCCGCAATGCAGGTCAGGACCTGAATCTTCCCTCGAATCCACATAATCCCATTGAATGGGGCTAAATCCCATGTTATCCCAAAGATGAATTGCTTTGGGGGCTACATGCGCTTTGTTTCGACCTATGATGCGGGATTGGATGACAAGCGGCGGGTAACCCTGCCTGCTGACTTCCGCTCCGGGTTGAAGGCCGAAGGCGACGCGCAAGATCATGTGCGTGTTTGGCCCGGTGATGGCGATTGGCTGGAAGGGGC
>JBEIEG010000263.1:0-3820 GCA_040383035.1 Hyphomonadaceae bacterium
CAGAAGGGCCAAGTTGGTCAGGTTAATTACTCCGCTGCCAAAGCGGGCGTGATCGGCTTCACCAAAGCTTTGGCACAGGAAGGTGCTGCCAAAGGCGTGACCGTCAATTGTGTGGCACCGGGCTATATTGCGACGGAAATGGTTTCTGCCATGCATCCAGATGCTCTTGCAAAAGTCAAAGCAGGTATTCCTTGCGGCCGCTTAGGCGAAAGCGAAGAAATTGCACGCGCAGTTTTGTTTTTGGTGGAGGACCCAGGCTTCATCAATGGCTCAACGCTGACCATCAATGGCGCGCAATATATCGCGGGCTAAAGCTGCGGATCGGTTCCAAAAAAAAGCTGTCAGGTCCACCCTGACAGCCTTTTTTCGTTTCTGGATGTGCGACCTACGCCAGCAAGTCCTTCAAGCCGTCGATCAAATCGGTCTTTTCCCACGAGAAGCCGCCATCGGCTTCAGGTGCACGGCCGAAATGTCCATAGGCAGCGGTGCGTGCGTAAATTGGCTTGTTTAGGTCCAAGTGGCCGCGAATGCCCCGTGGGGTCAGTTTCATCAGCTGCGGTAGTCGGGCTTCCAACTTGTCGAGATCGCAACGCTCTGTCCCATCGCAATTGGCGTAGATGGACAAAGGCTCTGCAACACCGATGGCATAGGAAAGTTGCAAGGTGCAGCGATCAGCCAGCCCGGCAGCAACAATGTTCTTCGCCAAATAGCGGGCAGCATAAGCGGCAGAACGGTCAACCTTCGTGGGGTCTTTGCCCGAGAACGCGCCACCACCATGGGGGGCTGCGCCGCCATAGGTATCGACGATGATCTTACGACCGGTTAAGCCGCAATCGCCATCAGGACCGCCAACGACGAACTTGCCAGTTGGGTTGATGTGCCATGCGCAGTCGGCGTCGATTGGCAGAATATCGCCCAAAGCATTGCGGATGTATGGTTCCACAATTGCGCGAATATCTTCGCTGGTCAGGCTTTCGTCGAGATGCTGGGTCGACAAAACGATCGAGGTGGCAGCCACGGGCTTACCATTCTCATAGCGCGCAGTGACTTGGCTTTTCGCATCAGGTCCCAACATAGCCAGCACGCCACTTTTGCGCGCATCGGCCAGATCTTTCAGGATCTTATGGCTAAACTGGATGGGCGCGGGCATGAGTTCTGGAGTTTCATTGGTGGCATAGCCAAACATGATGCCCTGATCGCCTGCGCCTTCTTCCTTATTGCCGCTGGCGTCAACGCCCATGGCAATATGTTCGGATTGGCCATGCAACAGCACTTCAATGTCGGCATATTGCCAATGGAAGCCGTCTTGAGCGTAGCCAATATCTTTGATCGCCATACGCGCGGTGTGCGCGATCAAGTCTTCGGTAACGGTGTCGGTGCCGCGGAATTCACCTGCGATCACCACCCGATTGGTGGTTGCCAAGGTCTCAGCCGCGCATCGTAGGGCCCAGGGGTCCAACCCTTCGGCAATCGTGTGACGGAAATACAGGTCAACAACTTCGTCTGAAATCCGGTCACAGACTTTGTCTGGATGTCCTTCAGAAACGCTTTCAGATGTAAAAAGATATGACGCTCGGGCCAATGGTCTACTCCAGGATGCGATTTCCGGGATATAAATACATGTTTATATCTTGAAATCAACTTAACCAACGAAAGAATTGGCCTAAACGCTGCGACCGTGGCAGAATGTTTCGCATGACCCAAACCCAATACCTGACCGATACGATTGAGATTCTGACCCACTTAGTGGGATTTGACACCACGTCGCGGAACTCAAATCTGCCTCTAATTGAATGGGTTGAAGCCCATGTCGCGCCGTTGAAGCCCCATCTGCGACGGGTTCCTAATGCCGATGGCACAAAGACGAATCTTGTCATCAGCTTTGGCCCGCTCGATGCACAGGGCGGGGTTGTTTTGTCAGGTCATACCGATGTGGTCCCCATCGACGGGCAGGACTGGTCGACGGATCCGTGGACTTTGACCGAGCGTGACGGTCGATTGTATGGCCGCGGGACTTGCGACATGAAGGGATTTGCCGCCTGTGCGCTCGCTTTTGCTCCGGCTATGGCCCACGCAAACCTAACCGCTCCCATTCATATTGCCCTGTCTTATGATGAAGAGATAGGCTGTCTGGGTGCGCCCTCCTTGGTAGAAGTGCTCAATCAGCATTATACCAAGCCAGAAGCCGTTATAATTGGCGAGCCGAGTGATATGGGCGTGGTCTCCGGGCAAAAGGGCCTGTCGACGTTCCAGATTGAGATCACCGGCCGGGCCGCTCATTCAAGTCAAGTACAACAAGGGGTCTCGGCCATTATGGAGGCTGTGCCCCTCTTGGCAAATCTTCGCGCGCTGGCTGAGGAAGTCCGCGCCAATGCCCCGGCACATAGCCCGTTTGAGCCGCCGGGCACCACCCTCACCATCGGTCTGATTGATGGCGGCACGGCTTCCAACATTCTCGCCCAGTCGTGTAACATCACGTGGGACATGCGCTTTGAAGTGGGCGACGATCCCCAGATCCATGAAGCCCGGGTAGCAGCGTGGGTGGCAGAAGTTGATGCCTCGATTAAGGCACGCGCCCCCGAAGGTGGGGCACGCATGGTACGCCGATCCCTGTCTCCGGCTATGGCCCCAGAGACACAGGGCGCAGCGGAAGCCTTGGCGCGGGCCTTGACCGGCGACAACACAACCCGGGCCGTCGCCTATGCGACCGAAGGCGGCATTTTCCAAGGTGGCGGTCTCTCGACCGTCATCTGTGGTCCAGGCTCCATCCTACAAGCTCACCAACCCGATGAGTTCATCGAGATTTCCCAACTTGCTGCTGGGTGTGAGTTTATGGAGCGACTGGTCAAGCGCCTGTCCGCTTGAGGTGCTCTAAATTCCGGGTGAGCCCGCAAACGTCCGATAGAGGCCAATTGCGGCGTCACTCAGTTGTGCTTGATTGGCGAGGCGTGCCTGTCGCGCACTGGCGAGTGCACTTTCGGCCTCTAAGCGGTCCTTGAAAGAGGCAAGCCCGACATTGAAGCTTGCTTGTGTTGCATCAAACCGGACTTGCGCCGCGCGTTCGCCATCAACCCCAGCCTTTGCTCGTGCTTGCGCTTGCCCATAGGCGGACAAGGCATTTTGTCCTTCCGCAATCGCGTTCAACGTGGTGGAGCGATAGGACAATAAGGCTTGCTGGAAGCGTGCGTCGGCGGTCTTCAAGCTGGCGCGTCTTTGCCCGAAGTCAAACAAAGGAATTGAAATCGCCGGGCTCGTATTGCCGCGCTGTAAGGTTTGCGCCAACGGATTTCCAGCTAAGGAAGAAAGATTGGTAATTGTCCCCACGATCGAGAGGCTGGGGTATAGATCGGCCCTCGCGATTCCGACGCCAGCAGCTTGCAATACGGCATCTTGCTCAGCACGGGCGACATCCAGCCTCCGGCGCACGAAATTGGCTGGGACAGCATCGACTAAGGGTGCTTCAGAGCGGAAAGCAAAATTCTGAACCGGAGCCAATGCCTGATCAAGAGAGCCTGGAACCACTCCGCGCAGGATCGCGATCCGGTCAAGCGCACCACGAACGCGCAATTCAGCGTCGGGCACGCGTTGGCGAATCTGGGCTGCTTGGCCTTGGGAAAGACCCTTATCAGCCAACGAAATCAGGCCAGCAGATTCACGGGCTTCGGCAATTGCTGCCAAGGAGTCAGCGCGGGCTAAATCTTCTTGCAAGTAGGCCAAGCTCTGTTGGGCGTTACGCAAATCAATATAGGCCGCTGCCAGATCTGCAATAATCGCAATCTTGGCGGCTTCAAGCGAGGCTCTTGCCCCGGCTTCATTTGCC
>JBEIEG010000264.1:0-3793 GCA_040383035.1 Hyphomonadaceae bacterium
GATGTCTTGGCACCAGACGAGGCCCTGCTTGGCCAATTTGATCTTGTATTTTCTAATCCCCCTTATTTCGATGATGATCTGGCCATCCGCGATCCAGACGAGTCGCGTCAAGCTGCCTATATTCTGGGTGCGCCTTTAGATGCGTGGATCAAGGGCATGCTGGCTATGGCAACGCCCAAGGGCCGGTTTTTGATGATTCATCGGGCAGACCGACTGCCCGATATTCTAGCAGCTCTTCGAGGCAAAGCAGGCGATATTGGCGTTTGCCCAGTGCGTCCGCGGGCGGGTGATCCCGCCAAAAGAGTCGTCGTTTCAGCTCGCAAAGGCTCGCGCGCGCCACTGCGCCTTTTGGCCGGGATCGATATGCACCCGCCAGTGGGCGAGGGCCGGTTTAGCGATGCTTATCAGGCGATTTGCGATGGAGGGGTCTTAGCCGTCTAGACCTCGCGCCAACTTCATCGTAACCCATTCTCAACAGCGGCAAGCCGAGAGAACAGCCGCGTAATAATAGTCCTCAGGAGTGACCATGACCGACGTGTCTGCCTTGTTTCAACCCCTCACCATCCGCGGTGTGACGATCCCTAACCGAATTGCCATGGCCCCGATGACGCGGTCTTTCTCGCCAAACGGTGTACCGGGCCAGAATGTGGCTGATTATTATGCACGCCGGGCAGCCGCTGATGTTGGCCTGTTGATCACCGAAGGCACAGTCACCGACCGAAAGGGGGCTTCCAACGACGCCAATGTTCCCCGTTTCCACGGCGATGATGCTTTGGCTGGTTGGGCGAAAGTTGTCGAAGACGTCCATGCGCAGGGCGGCAAGATTGCCCCACAAATTTGGCATCAGGGCATGATGCGCAAGCCCGGCACTGGCCATTTTCCAGATGCGCCAACCGATAGCCCTTCAGGCCTGACCCACACGGGTAAATCAGTTCTGCCCGTGCCCACCACCGAAGAAGTTTGGGACATGGTGCAAGCCTATGCCCGCGCTGCAGGCGATGCTGCCAAACTGGGCTTTGATGCCATCGAAATCCATGGCGCCCATGGCTATCTGATTGACGAATTCTTCTGGGACGTCATGAACGTCCGCACCGACCGGTATGGTGGCGCATTGCCAGAGCGTGCGACCTTCGCCGCTGAAATCGTTGCAGAATGTCGCAAGCAAGTGGGGCCAGATATGCCCATCATCTTGCGCTTCTCGCAATGGAAGCAGCAGGATTATACGATTAAGCTTGCCCATACGCCTCAGGAACTCGAAGCCTTCTTGGCCCCAATCGTGGCTGCGGGCGTGGACATGTTGCATTGCTCCCAACGCCGGGTCTGGGAAGCTGAATTCCCCGATGTCGATGGCGAGAACGGGTTGAATTGTGCTGGTTGGACCAAGAAGGTCACGGGCGTTCCAACCATCACTGTGGGTTCAATTGGCTTATCGAGTGATTTTGCCGGCTCTTTCCGGGGTGAAGGCTCAGCCAAAGCGCCGCTTGATGATGTCGTCCGCCGCTTGGAGAAGGGCGAATATGATATGGTCGCCATCGGCCGTGCTTTGCTGCAAGATCCCGAATGGGCCAAGAAAGTCAAAGAAGGCCGTACCGATGATCTGATGGATTATGATGGTAAGGCCTTGGCGACACTGTTCTAGTCCAGGCGTTTGAAGAGGGTCTGACCAATGTGTTCAGGCCTTTCTCGACTCAAGACGCTGTGGCGAGTTCCTCTTCCGCCCTAGCCGCGCGCATTTCTTCTGCTTTGGCTTCCACAAGTTCAACAATATGCTCGATCATGCCGTCATTGGAGAGCTTGTGGTGCGCCTTACCAGCCATATAGATCATGCCGGCACCCTTGCCGCCGCCGGTAAAGCCTAGATCGGTATAGAGGGCTTCTCCCGGACCATTGACGACACAGCCGATAATGGAGAGTGAAATCGGCTCTGACACATGCGACAGACGGCTTTCTAAGGCCTCTACGGTGCGGATCACGTCAAACCCTTGGCGGGCACATGATGGGCAGGCAATGATATTCACGCCACGCGTGCGCAAGCCCAGGCTTTTGAGAATATCATAACCGACGCGTACCTCTTCTTCAGGCTCTGCCGACAAGGACACGCGGATCGTATCGCCAATGCCCGCCCAAAGAAGCGAGCCAATGCCAATAGAGGACTTCACCGTGCCAGAGCGCGCTGCGCCAGCCTCTGTGACGCCTAGATGCAGCGGGCAATCAATTGCCTCGGATAGGGCTTGATAAGCCGCAACGGTCAAGAAGGTGTCTGATGCTTTGACCGAAATTTTAAACTCATGAAAGTCTAGGTCTTGCAAGATGCGTGCATGGTCGAGAGCGCTTTCCACCATAGCTTCGGGGCAGGGCTCGCCATATTTCTCAAGCAAATCAGACTCAAGTGAGCCTGCGTTCACACCGATGCGGATGGAGCAGCCATTGTTGCGAGCGGCACTGACCACTTCGCGGACGCGTTCCGCCGAGCCAATATTACCAGGATTGATGCGCAAACAGGCCGCGCCAGCCTCCGCCGCTTCTATGGCTCGCTTATAGTGAAAGTGGATATCGGCCACGATCGGTACTTGCGCCGCGCGCACGATGGTTTTGAGGGCGGCAGTTGATTCCACATCTGGGCAAGACACTCGAATGATATCGACCCCGACCTCTTCGCAGCGACGAATTTGGTCGATGGTTGCTCCGGCATCAGGAGTTGGCGTGTTGGTCATGGTCTGAACGCTGATCGGCGCATCGCCCCCAACGGCCACTTTACCCACCATGATCTGACGGGACTTGCGCCGCACGATGGTGCGCCAAGGGCGGATATGTTCCAGACCAGTTGCCACGTCGTAACCTCTTGTTTCTCGAAGTTTATCAGATCTTTTTCAGCATAACGAAACTACGCCTTCTGCTGGGAATTGAACCATCAGACAAGCCTGTCCGTCAACCAGACAAAAACCATGTCGAAAACTATAGGACGGCTTTGAGAGAAGTTCCAGTCACGTGCCTGTTCGGCACTTTATTGAGTGACAGGGCCGACGACTTTGGCTGGTGCAGACGTTGCCGTTACAGGACCAGTATTTGCCGGATCCGCCGGCCTAATCGTTGTATTTCCAAGGTTTACACCGTTCGGTGCTGTGGTTTGGGTTGCTGCGGGCTGATCTTTTGCTTGTTGTGCAGCCAGCTTGGCAGCTTCTGCTGCAGCTAGGGCCGCCGCTGCATCAGCCTCAGCCTTTGACTTAGCTATCGCAATCGCTTCAAAATCTGGCACACGCCAATTGACGACCTTTTTTCCAGCTTCGCCGACCAAGGCAGTCTGGCCGTAGCCGCTGGCTTCCAGCACGCCACCAAAGGGCGAGGATACGAACCAACGGCCCAAACCATCAGTCGAAATGCTTTCATCTTTACGGAGTATCCGGTCAGTCACTAGTGCACCATCTTCGCCGCGCAGGGTTACCCGCACGTCTTGCAATGCCTTTAGTGTCGACAAAGGTTGTACATCGGCAGTTGCTTGCGCCGGCCCATTTTGTTGGGCCTCAGCCCAAGCTTTGATCTTCTCATCCGGCGGCGCGACCACATCCACTGGCTGTGGCTTAACTGCATGCAAGCTAGCCCAAACGATCAACCAAGCCAGCAGGGCAAGTGCTACAACCGCACCAGCTGGGGCGACAAATTTTGAAGGCTGGGTGGCAATTTCAGATTCGCGACGTCGCTGCACTGGCTCCCAAGCGTCGCGAAACTCGCTAACGAGGCCATCGCAATCGACAAGGCCCAACAACTCACCATAAGCACGCACATAGCCCAAGGC
>JBEIEG010000265.1:0-3792 GCA_040383035.1 Hyphomonadaceae bacterium
AGCGCCTTGGCCAGCTGAGTTCCTGTTCAACCGTCGCGTTTTGGCCGCCGATTGGGATGGTGCTTTGGCCGCCCTTGATGATGCGGAGAAGCGTGGCTTGGTTGGCCAAAGGACTGCCACGCGCAGGCGGGCTGTGGTTCTAGCAGCAGCAGCCCACCGCGCAGAACGCATGATGGAGCCAGCCCAAGCGCTAGAATTGGCGCAACGTGCTAGCAAATTTGCGGCAGGCTTTGCCCCGGCCGCTGTCATGGCGGCCCGTCTCCAAGCCATTATCGGTAAGCAATGGCAAGCAGCGGGCACCTTGGAATCCGCTTGGGAGGCAGCTCCACACCCGGCATTGGCGATTGCCTATAAGGATCTGAAGAGCGAAGAGACGCCCCAAACCCAAGCGCGTTGGTTGGATGGCCTCATTCGCCTTAACCCCAATCATCGCGAAAGCCGCATTCTGGCCGTTGAGCAAGCCTTGTTGAACCAAGATGCGGTGACAGCCATTCAAGGTCTAGAACCTCTGCTGGCAGAACGGCCTACTTCGCGTGTTTTGGCTTTACGCGCTGCAGCGGCCAAAACCTCTGGCGATGAAGCCGGCGCACGTGAATGGCTGGCCAAAGGCGCGAATGCGCCGCGCGAACCGGATTGGTCTGACCTCGACCCCGATGGCAGTGCCTTTGCCTATGAAGATGCCGATTGGGCGCGCCTGATCGAATCCTATGGAGAACGTGGTCTTTTGATCCATCCCCGCCTTGAACGATCAGATACCGAGCGTTTGGTAGCTCCTGAGCTTGCTGCTTTGACAGAGCGCACGCTGGCACCAGGCACACAGGGTTCTGCTGCTGAGCCTGTGGTGCCCGATGATCCAGGTATTGGGGCTTTCGATGGCCTTGGCGCGGACGAGGATGAAACACCCCCGTCTGGCAAAAAATCCTGGTTGAACTTCTAGCGCGCTTTAGACCGCGATATCAGCCTTAATGCTTGGATGCGCTTGATAGCCCTCAAGTTTAAAGTCGCCATAATTGAAGGCAAATAGGTCTTGAACATCTGAGTTTAGCTTCATGCGCGGCAGGGCCATAGGCTCCCGCGAGATTTGCAGGCGGGCCTGGTCGAGGTGGTTCAGATAAAGATGAGCATCTCCCAAGGTGTGCACAAAGGTGCCGGGCTTCAGGCCGGTGACTTGCGCCATCATCAGGGTCAACAAAGCATAAGAAGCAATGTTGAACGGTACGCCGAGGAACACATCGGCTGAACGCTGATACAATTGGCACGACAATTTGCCGTCGGTTGAGACGTGAAACTGGAACAAACAGTGGCAGGGTGGCAAAGCCATATCGTCCACATCAGCGGGATTCCAAGCAGAAATCACATGGCGGCGAGACCAGGGGTTAGACCTTAAACCGGCAACCAGCTGGCTGATTTGGTCGATCGAGCGACCATCTGGTGCTGCCCAAGACCGCCATTGCTTGCCATAAACCGGCCCCAACTCCCCCTCGGCATCAGCCCATTCATCCCAGATCGAGCAGCCATTTTCTTTCAACCAAGCAATATTGGTTTCCCCGCGCAGGAACCACAACAACTCGATGATGATGGAACGGGTGTGTAGCTTCTTGGTGGTCAAAAGTGGGAAGGTGTCGGCGAGATCAAACCGCATCTGGCGACCAAAGACGCCCAATGTGCCGGTACCTGTGCGGTCCTCGCGCTTCTGGCCATTCTCCAAGATATCGGCCAGCAGGGCCTGATAGACACGGTCTGCATGGTTAGCAGGAGCAGTCTCTGTTTCCGGGGAAAAATGTCCGTCAGCCATAAAGTTTCTGATCCTGTCTTGGTTGTGGCTCACCTTATCACCACGATTCGGCCAGACAAATGGATATGTGATTGGCTACTGCAGGCATTCTGTACAGACGCACACAAGTTTTGGCTTTGCATTGCGCCTGAGTTGGTCCACAAACTTGAGGGAATAGAGTATGGGGGAGACGACCGTGGCACAGATTTCAGAGTTACAAAAACCACTCAATTCAGGCTTCGGCATGCGGTCTTCCGCGATGGACGTAATCCAAGGCATTGACTTAACCGGGAAGACGGCCGTGGTGACGGGCGGTTATTCTGGCCTTGGCTTGGAAACCGTTCGGGCTCTGGCCAGCGCCGGGGCACGCGTGATAGTTGCAGCGCGCCGCCCAGATGCGGCTGCAGAGGAACTTGCGGGCATCGCTGGCAAGATTGAGATTGCCGCACTCGACCTCGGCGACCCCGCTAGCATTGATGCTTTTGGCGAAAGCTTGAGCGGCCCCGTCCATATCCTCGTCAATAATGCCGCAATCATGGCCAACCCACTGACACGCGACAGCCGTGGCTATGAGAGCCAATTTGCCACCAATCATCTAGGTCATTTCCAATTGGTTGGCCGCTTGTGGGATAATCTAGTTGCAGCCAAAGGCGCACGGGTCGTCTCGGTCTCCTCGATCGGTCACCGCATTGGTGCCCCAGATTTGGCCGACCCCAATTTTGAGACCACGCCCTATGATAAGTGGGTCTCTTATGGCCGCGCAAAAAGCGCCAATAGCCTGTTTGCAGTCGAGTTGGACGCGCGTGGCATAGCGCATGGCATCCGCGCATTCTCCTTACATCCCGGCGGGATCATGACGAACCTTCAGCGGCACTTGCCACAAGAAGAAATGATCGCGATGGGCTGGATGGACAAAGAGGGTAACCTGAACCCTCTGTTTAAGACGACAGAGCAAGGTGCTGCCACCAGCGTCTGGTGTGCGACGTCTCCACAACTGGATGGCATCGGCGGCGTCTATTGCGAAGATTGCGACATTGCCGTGCGCCATGTTGCAGGCGGCAAAGCCCATGGTGAAGTGCGCGATCATGCTGTGGACCAAGTTGCCGCCCGCGACCTTTGGGCATTGTCAGAAAAATTAACAGATATTTCATACGGTTAAATTCAAAAGTCAGTAAATCTATGATCATTACCTAAAATAAGACTCGACAAGATCAAAACAGGAACATAGGCTCGTCTCCATTGCAGCGCAGCAGGAGGCAGAGCGTGTGATGAGATTGACGAACTCTATGAAATTGATCGGTTTGCTTGGCCTTCTTTTGGTCGTGTCGGCTGCTGCACCGAGTTTTGAGCGCGGGGAAACGGGCCAAGTCCTAAAGGTGCTCGACGGGGATAGCTTTGTCCTCGACTCTGGGCTTGAGGTACGCTTGGCGTCGGTTGAGGCACCGCGTGTTCGGCCCGGTGACATCTGGGGACCACGCGCCACGCAAGACTTAGAGCGCTTGATTTTGGGCAAGAAGGTTGAACTGCGCTATGATGGTCTTCGGCGGGATCGGCGTGGCCGAGCGATCGCCCATGTCTTTGTGCCGCAGGGCCTAGGGAAAGAGGCAGTCTGGGTCCAAACGACTTTACTCAAGAACGGTCTGGCGCGCGTCCATACCTATGCCGACAATCGCCGCGCCGTTGGTGACCTTTGGCAAGCAGAACGCGAAGCGCGGCGTGCTGGGCGCGGTGTCTGGACGTCAGGCTCCTATCAAGTCCGTTTTGCAACACCAGAAGCCTTGCAGGGCGGCCTGAACAGCTTTCAACTCATGGAAGGCAAAGTCGAAAAAGCCAGCCAACGCGGCAAGGTCATTTTTCTGAATTTTGGTGCGGACGAAAAAACAGATGTGACAGCCATTGTGCCTGAAACCGCCTTTCAGCGCTGGCGGGGTGGCGCACAAGACCTACTTGCTTTGCAGGGTCGGACCATCCGCGTGCGTGGCTATGTGCGCAATTCCAACGGCCCGAGCGTTTGGGTG
>JBEIEG010000266.1:0-3790 GCA_040383035.1 Hyphomonadaceae bacterium
ATTGAGCCAAGCCGGGGTGAATGCCTGTGTGGCAAAAGGGCTTTCAGTTGTGCAAGGCGACGCAGACCTTGACCTTGCCCTTTATCCTGATGATTCCTTTGATATTGTTGTGCTGTCGCGCACCATTCAGGCCACGCGCAAGCCCGAAATGGTGCTAAAGCAAATGCACCGTATCGGTGCCAAAGCGGTTGTATCGCTACCCAATTTCGGCTTCTGGCAAGTACGGCTTTCGCTGCTGCTCAATGGCCGCATGCCGGTGACACAGGGCTTACCTGACTCTTGGCATGAGACCGAGAATTTGCATCTCTGCACGCTTTTGGATTTCGACGATCTGGCCAAGCAATCAGGTTTTGACTTGGAATCGGTCACCCGAATTGCGGCGGGAAAAGCCAGCGCGCCGTCGCGTGCAACATCCAGCTTGCTCAACTGGCTATCGGAAGAAGCGGTATTTGTCTTAAAGCGCGCCGGGATGACTGCCCGGTGACGGCCATCCGAGCCTTGCACCATGATGTGCGCCTTCAGATTTCGGGCGTCGCTCTTCAGCGCGGCTATCGCCGATTGGTAGCTGACTTTGATCTCACTTGCGCGCCGGGCGACATCATCGCCCTGCAAGGCCCAAACGGCAGCGGCAAGACCACCCTTTTGCGTGCGGTAGCAGGCTTTCACAGCCCTTTCGCAGGCCGGATCACGCTCTCGCGCCTTGAAGGTCCCGAGATTGAAGAGCCCGGCGAAGTCCTATCCTTTTTGGGCCATCAAGACCCGATCAAGGCCGGGGAAAAGCTGATCGATCAGCTGCGCTTTTGGGCCGATCTGTGTGGGGCCAGCCGCGACCGCGTTGCCGAGACCTTGGCCCAAGTTGGATTGAGCAAACAAGCAGATTTACAAGGCGGCGTCTTATCGGCCGGTCAGCGCAAGCGCGCCGCTCTTGCCCGGCTATTGCTGGAAGATCGTGCCATTTGGCTGTTGGACGAGCCTGCCTCGCCCTTGGACCAAGAAGGCCGCGCTTTACTCGGAGCGCTGCTCGACCAGCATGCAAAGCAAGGCGGGATAATTTTGGCCGCCGTGCACGACCCCCTGCCCGGTGTCGCCGCCCGCATCCTCACCCTCGGCACGGTCGAGAGCGGGGTGGCGGCATGAGTTTGCTGCGCGCCTGTTTGGCGATCTTACGACGCGAAGTCCGGCTTGGCTGGGGCGCTGGCGGCGGCGCGCTTTTGTCTGCGAGCTTCTTTGCCGGTTCGGTCATGGTGGCCCCGTTCGCCTTAGGCCCAGCGCCCGACACCTTGGGCAAGATTGGTCCGGGTTACTTATGGCTGGCCCTGACTTTGGCCAGTTTGGTGTCGCTAGAGCGCCTGTTCCAAGCCGATCTGGAAGACGGCACGCTTGACCAAATGCTGCTAAGCCCCGTGCCGCACAGTTTGCAGGTATTAAGCAAAATCCTTGGCCAATGGCTGGCGACGGCTGTGCCTCTGCTCGCCGTCAGCCCGATTGCGGCACTTCTTGTCCGCGTAGAGCCTGATGTGATCTTGCCGCTATGTGGTCAATTGGCTGTGGGTAGTCTGGGCCTGTTTCTGATTGGCGCGATTGGCGCAGCCCTTGGGGCCAGCGTGCGGCGCGGTGGCCTCTTGGTCGCACTTGTCGTTCTGCCACTTTATGCGCCGAGTGTGATTTTTGGTGCAAGTGCGGCGGCAGCCCTTGCCAGCGGCGGGGATTTCTTCAGCCAGCCATTTTTGTTTTTGTGTGCTTTGGTTCTGGCAGCCTTGGCCTTTGCCCCGGTAGCGGCAGCAGCGGCGGTGCGCCTGCAAGTGGATTGAGGTGGGATCTAACCAGCGATGTCATCCCCGCCGAAGCGATAGCGAAGAGCGGGGACCCCATTAGACTTTGCGTTAGGAGGTCCCGGATCGGCTGACGCCGTCCGGGATGACAGCATTTGGGACATTGAAAAAATCCGGGCGGCTCTTGGCTCACGCAATCCCACCCTCACCCCAACCCGTCGACCAATTGGTCGACCCCAGAGGGAGAGGGGCTAAGCCCCCCCTACTGCGCCATCGCCGCCTGAATCAGTGCCCGCGCCTCGGGGCTATTCCAATCAGCTTCACCTGCCAGCCGAGCAAGCTCCTTGCCTTGCCGATCATACAGGATGGAAGTCGGGAAACCTCGCGCCTTTAGCGGATACACAATCGCCATTTTGGGGTCGTGGTAAAAGGCGAGACTGTCGTTGCTGAGTTCGGCTAATTCCTTTTTGGCCTGTTCGGCTTCATCGGCTTTATCGACGCTGATGGCGACCACCTTGAAGTCGTTTTCGCCCATTCCTTGCTGCAGGGCAGCCAAAGTCGGCATTTCGGTGACGCATGGCGCACACCACGTCGCCCACAGATTGACCAAAACGACTTTGCCATGAAACGCGCTCAACTGCGTGGGGGCACCGTCAGGACCTGCAAAGTTGTTCGGAGGCTGCGGCACGGGGTCCCTGGCGATCTCTAGGCCCTTTAACGGCCCTGCGGCAAAGGAGGCCAAATCCTTCCCACCTGTAGAGATTGGCACTGCCCGATAAACTCCGTAAAGGATGATCCCGATCAACAAAGCCCCAAGCAGCGCCCATTGCGCCCGTTTGGGCTTTCCGGTTGTCACAGGTCCATCGCGCTCAGGTTGCTCTTCACTCATGTCGTCCTCAGATTCCTCTATCCCGCCCGCTTCCGCCAAAGGCCAACAAATGTGGGGCGGTCGCTTTGCAGCCAGTCCTGATGAAACCATGAAGGCGATCAATGCCTCCATCGATGTTGATCAACGTATGTGGCGCGAGGACATCGCCGGGTCAAAGGCCCATGCTGCAATGTTGACCGCCACGGGCATTCTTACGCAGGAAGACGGCCAAGCGATACAGGCGGGCCTTGACGAAATCGCCAGCGAGATTGAAGCGGGCACTTTCCCCTTCTCCACCGATCTTGAGGATATCCACCTCAATATCGAAGCGCGCCTGACCGAGCGGATTGGCGACGCGGGTAAAAGGCTGCACACGGGCCGCTCTCGCAATGATCAAGTCGCGACGGACTTCCGCCTCTGGGTGCGCCGTGCCTTGGGTGAGGCCGATGAGGCATTACTAGGCCTCATGCGTATCTTGGTCATCCAAGCCGAAGCCCATGCAGACTGGATCATGCCGGGCTTTACGCATTTACAGACGGCGCAACCCGTCACCCTTGGCCATCATCTGTTGGCTTATGTCGAGATGTTTCAGCGCGATCGCGCGCGGCTGCAAGCCTCGCTCAGTCACGGTAATGAATCCCCCTTGGGCTCTGCAGCGCTCGCAGGGACACCCTATCCGATTGATCGCGATGCAACGGCTAAGGCGCTTGGGTTTGACCGCCCGATGGCCAATTCGCTCGACGGCGTGGCAAGCCGGGATTTCGCGATGGAAGCGCTCAACGCGCTCTCGATTAGCGCCGTGCATTTATCGCGCTTAGCTGAAGAGATTGTGCTTTGGACCTCGTCGCATTTCCGCTTTGCGCGCTTATCAGATAGCTGGTCGACTGGTTCTTCGATCATGCCGCAGAAGCGCAATCCCGATGCGGCAGAGCTCGTTCGCGCCAAAGCCGCTCGCATTGCCTCAAACGCGCAATGCTTGATGATGATCGTCAAAGCTTTGCCCCTAACCTATGCCAAGGACTTGCAGGACGATAAGGCCATGACCTTTGAATCCTTTGATGCTTTTATGCTGAGCGTCGGGTCGATGGCGGGTATGATGCAGAGCGTGACCTTTAACCGCGATGCGATGCGTGAGGCCGCGACTTTCGGC
>JBEIEG010000267.1:0-3783 GCA_040383035.1 Hyphomonadaceae bacterium
GAGTCAGCCGAAATGGACGCGTAAGCCGCAGGCTCGGCCAGATGAAGTCCTGGAGGCTGCCCTAGATGTCTTTGCCGTAAACGGCTTTGCCGCCACGCGGATGGACGATATTGCCAAAGCAGCAGGTCTTTCTAAAGCGGCAATCTATCTCTATTTCCCTTCCAAGGATGATGTGTTTAAGGCCTTGGTCGAGCAGCGGATCGGGGTCCTTCAGGGCCATTTTGATGCGGCAGCGAAGGATCAAAAGCGCGATCCAATTGCAGGCCTTCGCCTTGTGGCGCGCATGTGGGCCACCTCGTTTCAGGATTTACGGGTCGCTGCTTTGCCACGCATCATTCTGGCTGAGGCGCTTCGGTTTCCAGACCTCGCCGAGTTTTACCATCGCACCGTGATCGAGCGCACGCAGGGTGCCTTGGTCGAATTGATCCAAGCGGGGATAGATGCAGGCTTATTTCGCCAAGTTGAGCCGCTCTTGGCTGCCCGCGCGTTAGTGTCGCCATTGGTGTTTGAAATTCTGCGCAGGCAAGCCTTTCCAGCCCATAATATCGGTCAACCGATGGAAGATTTGGTCGAGGCGATTTTCGACTTGTTTCTGAATGGCATTGCGGCGGTCCCGTCGCAGCATAATGCCGGAGTTAAGCCATGAACCGAAAGAAAATCTTGACCACTATTGGCGGCGTGGTTGGCCTTGGAGCCCTAGGGGCGATTGGCAGTTGGCTGCTGGTTGGGCGCTACCATATCTCGACCGATAACGCCTATGTACGCGCCGATATCACCATGGTGGCCGCCAAAACCGAAGGCTATGTTCGCAAGATTGACGCCCATGACAATGCGAAAGTCCTGACAGGTGCCTCCTTGGTGATTTTGGACCCTCGAGACTCGGAAGCGAGCGTTATGGCAGCAGAAGCTGACTTGGCTCGCGCCAAAGCCGAAGCCGCTCGAGCGCGGGCCGAAGCGCGGCGTATTGCATCTGAAGCCAATCGCATGGGGGCAGAGGCTGTGGCTTCTGCCGCGGGGGCGCGGCAGGCTGTAGCGCTGGCTAATCAAGCGCGCGCCGAAGCACGCGGCCGCACGCTCAGCGTAGCTGTCGCGACCGAACAAGTGGCAACCCAGTCAGATTTGGTTGTCCAAGCCCAAGCTTCTTTGCGGGCTGCAGAAGCCGCTAACCAAGTCGCAGAGGCCGATCGCGGTCGCTTTGCAGCTTTGGCCAAGCAGGGCTTTGTATCGCAAGCGCGGATGGACCAAGTTGACGCCCAAGCCAGTGCCGCCGCCGCGCGCGTGGCCGAAGCACGCGCTGCCGTGGCCGTTTCCCGGCAACAAGTGGCCGTTCTAAGTGCCTCGCGCTCCAAATCCAGCAACGACGTAGGTTCAGCTGGCGCAGGCGCGCAGGGCGCGCAATCGGGTGCTGAAAGTGCAGCCGCCAAAGCGCAAGCCGCAGCAGCGGGAGCCGTTTCCGGGCGCAGCGCCATTGGCTCAGCCGAAGCTTCCATTCAGGCCGCCGATGCAGCCGTTCTTGCAGCCCAAGCCCGCCTTGACGCTGCCAAACTCGGCCAAGGCTATGCGCAAGTCACCGCGCCAGTCTCTGGCGTCGTTGCCAATCGCACCGTGCAGGTGGGCCAATTGGTGCGCCCCGGCACCATCATGATGGCACTTGTCCCACTCGATCAGGTCTATGTGGTTGCCAACTTCAAAGAGACCCAGATTGGTAAGTTGGCTCCCGGACAGAAAGTGACCTTCAAAGTCGATGCTTTCCCCAATCAAAGGGTCACAGGTACGATTGAAAGTGTCGCACCGGCGTCAGGCTCTCAATTTTCGCTTCTGCCGACAGATACCGCTACCGGAAACTTCACAAAAATTGTCCAACGGGTTCCTGTTCGGATCATGATTGACCCAGAGTGGCGGGAAAAAGGCATTTTACGTCCGGGTCTCTCGGCGGTGGTCGACGTGGACACGCGAAAGATTGAGCCTGCCGCTAAGGTCGCCCAGAAGTGAGCGGGGAGGCCCCCACGGCCCCACCGTCCCCCCCGCCGCCAGGGCCGGGCGGACTGATCTATCCTAAGCCAACAATTGGCCTATGGATTGGCTTTGCCTGCATGGCTTTAGGCAATTTCATGGCCATTCTGGACATTCAAATTGTGGCAAGCTCGCTGCGTGAAATCCAAGCTGGTGTGTCGGCCAGCGCGGATGAATTGGTCTGGATCCAGACCTCGTATTTGGTCGCAGAAGTGATTGCCATCCCACTGTCCGGTTTCATGGGGCGGGCCCTTTCGATCCGGAATTTGTTCACGGCGGCCGCTCTCGGCTTTACCTTGGCTTCTCTGGGCTGCGCTTTTGCCCAGAACATCGGGACCTTGGTTTTCTTTCGGATCATCCAAGGCTTCATGGGTGGGTTCATGATGCCCACAACTTTTGCGGCAGGCTTTTTGCTATTTGCGGAAAAGGATCGTGCGACCGTCAATGTGATGATGGGGATGATTATGACGTCGGCACCAGCGATGGGGCCGGCTTTGGGAGGCTTTATCACCAGCGCGCTCGGCTGGCATTGGCTGTTCTTGGTCAATTTGTTGCCAGGAATCATCTGCGCGGTCGGCTGCTTCATGCTGATCCCGCTTAAGACCCCCGATTGGCCGTTGTTGCGCCGGATTGATATCATCGGACTGATAGCTCTGGCGGTCTTCCTCGGCTCGTTAGAGATTGTGTTAGAAGAGGGACCGCGACAAGGCTGGCTTTCCAGCAGCGAGATTGGCTTCTTCTTGGCCGCAATGTTGACAGGCGGTGGCGTGTTTTTCTGGCGCGCTTTCACCTTGGAAGAGCCGATCGTCAAACTCGATGCCTTTACAGACAGGAATTTTGCTGTCTGTGCGCTTCTTGCCTTCACGGTCGGTATTGGACTGTACGGCTCAGTCTATCTGCAACCGTTGTTTTTGGGCCAAGTGCGTGGCTATAACGCGCTCCAAATCGGGCAAGTTATGTTTGTGACCGGTGTGTTCATGCTGCTTAGCGCGCCGTTTGCCCGTCAACTCATCATGCGCGTTGATCCAAGACTTGCAATTTTTGTGGGGGCAAGCCTTGTTGGTGGCTCTTGCCTCTTACAAGCCCATTTGACCGCACAATCGAGCTTCTGGGACTTCTTCTGGCCGCAGGCGATGCGCGGAAGTGGTTTGATTCTGTGCTTTGCTACCTTGTCGACCATCGCCTTGGGTACAATGCCGCCACACAAAATCCAAAGCGCATCTGGCCTCTTTAATTTGACCCGGAATTTAGGCGGCGCGATTGGCTTGGCGGTCTTGTCGACCATGAACGACTATTTCACCGTATTTCATCGCACCGAATTAGGGTCTGCCATGAATGTCGGTGACCCACTCCTCGCCGATCGACTGGCAGCCTCTGCGGCCAATCTGGCGGCCCATGGCATCGCGAATCCGGAGACAGCGGCCTTGGCCCAGCAGATTCAGTTGCTCAACCGAGAAGCGGCGGTCATGACGTTCAATAATCTGTTCATTTTGATCGCTGGCTTTTTGGCATTGTCGATTCTGGTGATCCCATTGTTAGCGCGTGCGAAGCCTAATCAAGGGTCTGGGGATGTTCATTAGGCAATGCCGGACCTTGCACCACAAAGGCCCCTTCAGTCCCTTCGGGACAGCTTCCCCGCTCGCGTGACCTCTGCGAAAGTACTGGCAGTTTTGTCGAATTATGATTCACTGATTTGGAGTTAGTGGAGATGGCGATGACAGAGCAGTTGGGATTTGCGTCGGTATTTTTGGGTGTGGATATTGGTCGTAA
>JBEIEG010000268.1:0-3718 GCA_040383035.1 Hyphomonadaceae bacterium
ATATCCACACCCAAAAATACCGACGCAAATCCCAACTGCTCTGTCATCGCCATCTCCACTAACTCCAAATCAGTGAATCATAATTCGACAAAACTGCCAGTACTTTCGCAGAGGTCACACAAGTGGGGAAGCGGCGTGTCCCAACTGCTTCCGGTTGCCGCTTCCCCGTTTTACGGGGTTTCGGCGCATGCGCCGATGCCGCCGCAGGCGGTGAAGGGGTGTTTCCAATTGGAAGCGCTTTGGTGCCCATTCTGGTCACCAAAAATCGCTGTTTTAATTGTCCGTGCGACCTCTGGGTCGTCAAGTGTCCGTTTTCTTTGAAAACGGATCGCCTCGCGACGCAGCGAAGCTGCGCACTTGACCACACAGATGTCGCGCTCATCCTCGAGAATCCATTTTGGTGAAAACTATGTTTCACCAAAATGGGTCCAGACGAAAAGAAACGTACCCTTCCACCGATAGGAAGGAGCGATAGGACAACCGATCCCATACTACAAAGGATGTCTAACTCAAAAACGCCACCAGTGCGTCCCGAAATGCGGGCTCTGCCACTGCGCTCAAATGATTGCCGGGCACCAGCTGACAGGTGGCATTACCGAGTGCAGCAGCCAAGGCCATTGGGTCGCCATTGTCGCGGTCCTGATCGCCATTGACGACGAGGACAGGGGTCTTGATCGTGGTCAAAACCTCACGTGAGGTGGAGACTTGGGTAGAGAGGACCCCCAAGGCCGCCTCAGGGCTCATGCCGCGTTGTTTCAAGATCGTTTGGATATAGGTGCCAGCCCGCGCATCTTTGGCGTTAGGGCCATTTTTGATGCCGTCCTCAAAATAATCCTTACGTGTCCCGACCGTTGTGATGCCTGCCTCACCCATGCCACCTAGAAAGACTTTGGCAGGACGGCTATGGCCGCGCGCCAGCATCCGCACGGCAGTGCGTGCACCCAAGGAATAACCAACGAGATCAAAGTCCGTCATGCCAAGTTGGGCCAACAGGACTTCTTGATCCTGAGGAAGTGCGTCTTTGGGATAAGCGGCTGGGCTCATAGGCGCTTCGGATTGCCCGTGACCGCGCAAGTCTGGCAGGATGATGCGGCGGCCCGTCGCGGCCATTGCTGCGGCAAGGCCGGGCTCAATCCAATTCAGCTGTGAGCTGGCGAGAAAGCCATGCAGAACCAGTGTTGGCCGACCGTTTGGCGAACCAGTTTCAGTCCAAGCCAGATTTAGGCCGTCAAACGTCTTGAAGCGCGCGGTTCTGTAGTCCATGTCCGTCTGATGACCTCACCTCTGCCGCCCCCATTCATTTTTGTCGAAGGCGTTCGCAATTTCCGCGACTTTGGCGTCTATCCAACCCAATCCGGCCAGACTGTGCAAGCAGGAAAGCTCTTCCGCTCTGCCAATTATGCGCAAGTGACGGACGCAGGCCGGGCGAAATTCCGCGAGACGGGGATTAAGGTCGTAGTTGACCTGCGCCGTAGCCAAGAGCGCGAGATGCAACCAAGCCAGTTGGACGGGCTAGAGGTTGAGATTCTATCGTCAAGCTTGGGCGATGGCGATGGGGTGACGCTGCCACCGCATCTGCAATTCATCCGCGATTCCGACCTGACGCAGCAAGCCACCCACGACCACATGATGTCGTCCTATCGGCGCATCCCGTGGGAGCCCCAGCATCTGACGCTCTTTTCAGAAACCTTCGACCGCTTGGCTGAGGGAAAAGGTCCAGTCGTTATCCATTGCGCAGCAGGCAAAGATCGGACGGGGATCTTATGTGGATTGATCCTCTATGCGCTGGGGGTTGATTTGGAACGGATTGAGCATGATTATTTGTTGACCAATCACGTTGCCCACGACCCCAATTTATTGGCCCAATATGCCATGATGATGGGCAGCCAATTTGATAAGCATATTGACCCAGACGCACTGATGCCCATGGTCGGGGTGCATCAGGACTTCTTAGTTGAAGCTTGGGCCGAGATGGCGCGACGCGATGGCGGGCTTGATGGCTATTTGGAGCGCCTCGGCGTGGATGCCGCCAAGAAGCGCGCCTTAGCGGATTATTTGTTGACGGCCTGATGGGTTAGATGTTTGCACGCTTGAAAAGTCTGGTTACAGTCGGACCATGAGCTGGAAACCTGAGATCGAACAACTCCGTGCCCGCGAGGCCCTCTCCGAACAAATGGGTGGGGAAGAACGGGTGGCCCGCCAAGTAGCGCAAGGCAAATCCACCGCCCGCGCCCGGGTTGATGCCCTGTTAGATCCCGGCAGCTTCCATGAAATTGGCAAGATTGCGGGTGTCGCAGATTACAATTCAGATGGCTCCCTTAAGAGCTTTCTGCCGTCCAATATGGTGACTGGTCGTGGACGGATTGACGGTCGTCCGGTTGGCGTGATTGCCGATGATTTCACCGTACGCGGCGGAGCGGCCGATGCTGCCATCTGGCAGAAAATGGTGCAGGCCGAGAAGTTCGCGGGCGAGTATCGCATGCCCCTGATCCGCATGGTGGATGGCACAGGTGGCGGCGGCAGTGTGAAGATGCTGGAAAAAGACCCGCGCACCTACATCCCGGAGACACCGGGCTGGGAAGTTGTGGTCGCCAATATGGGCCAGATCCCGGTCGTGTCGCTGGCATTAGGGCCTTGCGCGGGTCTTGGTGCCGGTCGGGTGGCGGCCAGCCATTATTCAGTGATGGTCAAGGGCCTCAGCCAAGTCTTTGTCGCAGGCCCGCCTGTGGCGCGGGCCATTGGCGAGGACATTGACAAAGAGGGTCTTGGTGGTTGGGAAATCCAAGCGCGCAATGGCGTTGTCGATGAGGCGGTCGATAGTGAAGCCGAAGCGATGGCTTACGCGCGGCGCTTCCTCTCGTACTTGCCGGGCTCTGTAGATGATCTGCCGGCGCGTTCGCCCAGCCTAGACCCCGCCGATCGGAAGGAGGAGTTCCTCCTCTCCATCGTGCCACGCGACCGGGTGACGCCTTATAAGAGCCGGAAGATCGTTGAAGCTTGCGTCGATGCCGGCACGTTCTTTGAGATGGGTAAAGCGTGGGGACGGTCCATCATAACAGGCCTTGCACGGATTGATGGTTGGCCCGTCGCCATTATGGCAGGCGACCCTTATGTACTTGACGGGGCTTGGACTGCAGATGCTGCTCGCAAGGTTGAGCGCTTTGTTGACCTCGCCAACACCTTCCATTTGCCTATCGTCCACTTCGTCGATTGCCCGGGCTTTGCCGTCGGTCGCAAGCATGAGCAAGCAGGCGTCACCCGTGCTGGGATCCGGGCGATGAGTGCAATTTATCAAGCACGCGTGCCCTTCTGTGCGGTGGTCATGCGCAAAGCTTATGGTCTGGCCGGCTCTGCCATGTTCAACCCCTCGCGCGCCAAAGCTCGCTTCTGCTGGCCGTCGGGTGATTGGGGCAGCTTGCCCATGGATGGCGGGGTGGAAGCAGCCTTCCGCCGGGAGTTGGAGGCCCATCCAGACCCAGCGGCACGCTTGGCAGAAATCAAAGCTTGGATGGAAGGCCTACGTAGCCCGTTCCGCACAGCTGAAAGCTTCTATGCCGAAGAGATCATCGACCCGCGCGACACCCGCCCCTTGCTCTGCGAATGGGCAGGTCTAGCCCGGCGCGTCCTGCAAACCGGGCCAGTGGCCACCCATATGCGGCCTTGAGTCTGGCCGTCAGATTCAGGTGTGTCGACGCACGACTTTGGGATTGGAAGTGGC
>JBEIEG010000269.1:0-3694 GCA_040383035.1 Hyphomonadaceae bacterium
AAGATCACCGAAATCATGGGCGATTTGGTCGATATTGTCGCCACACGGGTCGATCAATTGGTCTAATTGCCATCCTCAATCCCTCCTAAATCCTAGGTTGCCAGATCACACGATTGGCATTAACCTCGGGCACTATTCAAGGTGTGGTAGGATTGGAGGCGGGATTGGGCAAAAGGAAATATCTACCCGGTGTCGAAATCGCCCGAACGCCTGAGGATAAAATCACGGCTGGTCTGACCGAAGTTCAACACTGCTTTGCGGGGGCATCTTCCAGTCTATCCCTCGTGGCTCTAGGTGCCTTAAACTTGGGTTGGTCCACATCGGCCACTAAAGGGCAGGATGTCCTTGTTTTCACCCAAATGGGGCTGGGGCTGCTACTGGTAATCGCTTGCGTCGCATTTGCGCTCCGTGTCCAGCCATGGCCACGGGTCTCTCTGGTTTTTGAACGGCAAATACCTTGGCATGCGCCGTCAAGCCTTTTGGCGACATGCGGAATCTCAGCCTTTATCATCGCTCTTGCCGTGCCAATCGGTTCGGCGCTTACGCAAGGACCCGAATGGGAATCAACCATGAAGTCCTTCTTTGGCTTTTCGGCAATTGGGGTCCTGACAGCGGGTGCCCTTGTCACTCTATCTCGGATCGCCGCGGGGCTCGAAGCTTTGGCTTGGATCAAAGAAATCCGCCGAGAGGAGGGCGTCGTCGAACTTTCAACGGGCCAACGCATCACCAAACAAGCCGAACAAGAACCCCAACTGCCCAACTGGGCGCAGACTTTATAGGGAGGGGAAAAATGACTGAACCTGTTAGTCAGACGGCGGAAGCCCGCAAGTTTTTGTTCTTCAAAGATTCTCGCCCGATTGGTCCGACCATTGACGATAAGATCAATGCGGCGGTGCAAGAGATTGTCCATGGTGTCAGCATGGGGTTCTGGAGCGTGTTCCAGTTTTGCCTTCCTATCAGCATGATCGCGTCGTTCAGAGATAGTCCCCTATTTGATTTTTTGAGTGTTCTGCTGGTTGTTGTCTTCATACTTGCAGTCATCGGAATGCTCACTGCAAATAGCAAAATCGGGCGACGGCCTTACCAAAGCGGTATTCCGAGGCAGCGAACCTATGTTTCCGATGCTCTCGGTGTGGGTATGGTGGCGGTGGTGGGCTGCGCATTTGCTTTGATATTTGAACTATGGCGGCCAAATGGCCCGCTAAGCGAACAAAATGACGCCAGTAACCTCGCGCTACTTGCAAGTGCGTTCCTGATGCTTCTGTGGAGCTTACGCACGATCCAAGAACGTATCCAATGGGTTCTCGATCTGCGGGCAGAGCAGGGCCATGTTTTGGGGCAGGGTGCTGAAAGCGAAGATACTAATCGTGGGTCCCAACCCGCTTGGTATCAACGGCCAGCGAAATGACAGAGCGAGGTTTTCCCCATGTCTGACATACGCACTGGCCATCAGAAACTCCTGTTCTTGACCAATAAACGCCACATCGCGCCGGACGTGGAAACAAAAATCACCTGCGCCATTGCCGAGGCGCGCGCAGATGCATCGTTATCTGCGCTGGTCTTGATACTGATTGGGTTGCCTTACTTTGTGAACGAAAACAGTAACGTCGCATTTTTCAGCAATCCGATATATCCGCTGGCCACTGTCGCGGTCTTTGTAATTTACTTGCTAGGTGCGGTGGTCGTCGCCTCGCAAAATCTGCCTAAGTCGAACGGTCAAAACCTTTCATTCAGAAGTGGAATACCAGAATCGAGGACAAGGCTCAGTCGTTTGATATTCTGGGTCTGGATGATTTTGGCTTTTTCTTATTTCGGAGCGCTCATAGCACACAGCCTTGGTTCTGTTTGGCCTAAGCCTCTAATCAACAACCAAGTGATGGTCATGGCCATGGGTATTGCGGTCCCTGTTCTTTATTCAGCCCGCCGCGCGCAAGAATTATTGCTGTGGGTCCTCGACCTTCGCGCGCAGCAAGGTCATGCCATTCCATTTGAGCGGCACCCTTTGGCAGCCCCAATCGTTGTTGAAAATGACTGGTGGAAGAAGCCGACGCCTTAGCCCACCAGCGCCTTGATCAACACCGCCAGTGCCGTAAACGCCAGATAGGCCCCGAACGCGCGGCGCAGCATGGTCTTATCCAATCGGTGGGCGAGCTTGGCACCATAAGGGGCAACAGCCCCGGTCAACAGGGCCAAAATGACAAAGCCCGGAACATTGATATAGCCAAGGGAGAGGGGAGGTCTGCCGTCTACTCCCCAGCCCATCAGGATAAAGCCCAAAGTCGCAGGCAAGGCGATGGCGACGCCAAAACCCGAAGCGGTGGCTACCGCTTGATGGATCGGCCTGCCAGCCAAGGTCATGACGGCTGAGCCAAAGGCCCCCCCGCCGATGCCCATCAGCGCCGAAACTGCGCCTAGGCCTGTGCCGACACCGGCCCGCGCGGGCCCGGTTGGCACGTCACGCATGATCGTCCAACTCTCTTTGCCAAGGCCCATATAAGCGGCCAAAGCGATGGCAAAGGCTCCATAAATCAGGCCGAGGGTCGCTTTATCGGCAAAGCCCGCCAGCACCGCTCCAATGATGGCACCCAGAGCAATCCAAGGGATAAAGCCTTTGAGGACAGCCTCATCCACCGCCCCGTGCTTGCGGTGGGCCGCGACTGAGCGCAGCGAAGTGGTAATGATCGTCGAGAGGCTGGTTCCCACGGCCACGTGCAGATTGGCTTCTCCGCCCAGTCCAAACACGCCAAAGGCATAGAAAAGGGCAGGGACGAGGACGGTCCCGCCGCCAACGCCAAACAGGCCCGCGATCAGGCCCGCAAAGACGCCAGCCCCTGCCATAGCTGCAACAAGAATGAGTAGGTCTTGAACTGGCGGCATCAGGCCGCGATCTCACCACGATTGGCAAAGCGGGTCGCTTCGCGTTCAATCAGCTCGAGTGCACGGTCATAAACTTCAATGCCAGCCCCAGCGCGGCTCTCTTCGCCCAATTGCCGACGGAACATGCGGGCACCGGGCTTGCCGGCAAACAGGCCGAGCATGTGGCGGGTGATGGCGTGCAAGGGCCCGCCCTCAGCCAAGCGGCGCTCCACATAGGGCCGATAGGCGCGAAAGGCCTCTTCAGGGCGAACGATCTCTGTATCGCTCCCCAAAATCTCACGATCAACCCGGCCTAGTAGGGCAGGGTCATGATAAGCGGCCCGGCCCAGCATCACGCCATCAAGGCCTGCGACTGCCTCTTGTGCCTGCTCAACACTCGCAATGCCGCCATTCAAGATGATGGTCAGCTGCGGGTGTGCGGCTTTCAACTCGCGCACCAGATCATAGTCCAAGGGTGGGATTTCGCGATTATCCTTGGGCGAGAGGCCTTTCAAGATCGCCTTGCGCGCATGGACTACAAAGACGGTGACGCCTGCTTTGGCCACGGTCTCGACAAAGCTAAACAAGCTCTCACGGGGGTCTTGCTCATCGACGCCGAGGCGGTTCTTAACGGTGACGGGCAAATGCGTGGCCGCTTGCATAGCGCTGACGCATTCGGCCACGAGTTCAGGCTCTCGCATCAGGCAGGCCCCAAACCGGCCCGACTGCACGCGGTCCGACGGACAGCCAACATTAAGATTTATCTCCCCATACCCAAAATCAGTGGTAATCTTCGTGGCTTCAGCAAGCTTACGAGGATCAGAGCCACCAATTTGTA
>JBEIEG010000270.1:0-3686 GCA_040383035.1 Hyphomonadaceae bacterium
AGCCGGAACAACCCCTTTAGTCTAAAAGGAACCCTTCAAGCTCACCCGTATCGAACGTCCCGGCTTGGGCAGATAATCCTTCAAGAATGAGGTGTGTTCGCGGATGTCCTCATTGGTCAGGTTCCGGCCTCCAAAGGTCAGCTCGATGCGGTCATTGCTTTGAACGGGCCGCCAGGACCAGAGGGCGTTGAGGGCGGTTGAGCCTGCGGTTTGGGTCTCAAAAGCGGCACTACGGGTCTGCTTAGCGATGGATTGCACTTCGGCACGCACCCGCATTTGAGGGCTTTTTGCTTCAAGACCAAGGGTTACCATCGCGGGCGGCATACGGGCAATCGCACCGCCGCCATCATAACTGCCGCGCACGGTATCCATCCCGCCGTCGCCAACCACTGACCAGCCAGCAACTTGTCCAAGAGGCCAAGTTACATGGAGTTCAGCCCCACTGAGGGTGGCGTCTTTTTGGCTGACCAGAAAGACCGGCAAATCATCCTCGATCTGATTTGTTGGATTGAACGCGATAAAGCCATCAAAGCTAGAGCGCCAAACATTGAGATCGACCGTCGCGCCACCGATTTGCCAGCGCGCCACGCCTTCAAGGCTGGTCGCGGTTTCAGTCTTAAGATCCGCATCGCCGATTTCAAAAGCTTGGGTGGCCGCGTGAGGTCCATCGGCAAATAATTCGACTTCTGTCGGCGCGCGTTCTGTGTAGCCGGCATTGAGAGACAGGCGTAAGCCGTCGATAGGCTTCAAGAATGCGCTGGCAGAAAAGCTACCCAGATCGAAACTGCGCGTTCCTGCGAGGCCGGAATAATCGCGCTGTTCATAGCGGGCACCGACTTCAGCGCCCCAATTGTCTTGATTAAAACGCTCAACCCAGAACGCGCCAACCGTTTCAATGGTCACAGGCAGGATGAAGGCCTCATCGCCCTTTGCTGCAAAGTCATTGGAGGCAAATTGTAGGCCGAAGACGCCGTCGAAGTCCCCGATGGAGCGGTGGCGCGCCTCGAGGCGGCCTTCATAGCCTTCATTGGTGAAGACCGTGCCAATTGCGCCGTCAAACTCAATCTCACTATGGCTATAATCGCCTGTCGTGATGGAGAATGTCAGCGTGTCGAGGAAGCCCAAATCCTTGATGGAGGCTTGGAAATCATAACGGGTTTGACTGAGTTCGATGAACGCTTCTTCGCCGGGAATGCCATAATTGGACTTGGTTTGACGGGTGGTTAGCGCAAGGCTGGTCTTATCGGTGATGCGCGCGACGCTACCACCTAAGGCCCAAATCTCGCCGCGCGTATTGAAGGCAGTCCCTTCGGTGTCATCGCCTGTCACGGCACGCAAAGCGGCAGTTTGGGAGAAGCCCGGAATCTTGTAATCTTGGCCCTCACGGCGGAAACCATCGACCCGTAGGACACCATTTCCGCGCGTCCCAACCAGCTTAAAGGCAGCTGTTCCGGCATCTTCTGCGCTTGAGCCTGCTAGGAAGATTTCGCCGGCAAATGGTTTTTCAGGCAGCTTGGTTGGCAAGCGGCCATCGACAACATTGACCACGCCACCAACCGCATTACCGCCGTAGCGCAAGGCGGCCGGACCCTTCAGGACCTCAATACCTTCTGCGTCTAAACCATCAATGGCAGGGGCGTGGTCTGGCGAGATGGTGGAGGCATCAATGCCCTGCAAGCCATTCAGCACCAATCTTATCCGATCCTCTCCCAAACCGCGTACAATGGGGCGAGAGGCATTGACGCCATAGAAAGTGGAACGAACGCCAGGAATGCCCGCCAAGGTTTCCCCAATCCCGCCGCTGATGGAGGCTTGTAAGGCTTCGCCACGATTGATCACGGCCACACCTTGGCTGATGGCGTCAGACGGATCACCCAGCGAGCTGGCGGTTACCACAATGGTTTCTACCGAGCGGGGCTGCGCTGCTGGGACAGGAGGTGCCGCTTCAGGCGCGGTCAAGGCGAGAAGGGTGTAAAGCGCAGGCGTCATGTGGAGATACTCCTAGTATGTTATTACATAACACTACCTACTCCGATCTGTCGCCCGTGCAAGTGCAAAGGACATTTTCCATGCACGCCAAACTCAGGCATGAACGAACAAGAGGTTCGTCACGATCAAGGAGGCGCACATGCACGATCTAATTCGTCAAGCAGAGGCCCTATGTCAGCGGTCAGGCATGGCCTTTACCGCGCCACGTCGGCGGGTATTGGAAATTCTTGCCGCATCTGAAACGCCGATGAAAGCCTATGATTTGATCAGCAAAGCGGGTGAAGGGGGGCAAGCCACCAAGCCGCCAACAGTCTATCGCGCACTCGATTTCTTGTGCCAATTGGGACTGGTACATCGGATCGAGCAAGATGCCACTTTTGTTGCGTGTAATCACGCGGGCCATTCTCATCCCATGGCGCTTTTCGTCTGTAATACGTGCCTCAAGGCAACCGAAGTCGCCTATGACGAAGTGGTGCCTATCCTTGAGAAGGCCGCAGAAGTGCAGGGATTTCATTTAACGCGCCTCGTCGTCGAAGGGCGTGGACAATGCCGAGACTGCGCGCTGGCCGCCTAAATATAAAAAAACAGGACAAGAGAATGCGGGATTATTGGCGGGGCAGTGTCGAGGCCTGGGAATGCGACGAGATGGGGCACATGAATGTGCGCTTCTGGGTTCGCCGCGCCTTAGATGGTATGATGCTGATGGCGACAGAGCTTGGGTGTGAACGCGCCTATGCGCCAGAAGCCACCGCGACCTTACTGCCTGTGCGGCAGCATATCAGGTTCCTGAAAGAGGCGCGCGAGGGCGTGCCCTTGTTCTTCCGTGGTGGCGTTGTCTCTCTCAGTGAGACCGACATCACGTTTTATGGTGAGATAGTTCACACCCTAGACGGGGCGATTGGCGCGACTTTTTTGACGACAATGGCCCATGTCGAAGCCAAAACGGGTAGACGCTATCCTTGGCCAGAGCGTACCCGTGCGCTAGCGGCTGCGATCCTTGTCGAGGTGCCGAAGCATGGCAGCCCGCGCTCGATTGCGTTCGATACTCCGACAGACCTGTTCGAAGCCGAAACTTTGGTCGCGCGTGGTTTTCAACAAGTCGGTTTATCTGCCGTGCGCATCGAAGATGTGGATGTGTTCAACCGCCTCTATCCTGAAGGCATGATCGGGCGGGTCTCTACGGCGGTACCGAACCTGATGACGGCTTGGCGTGATCAAGCCACAGCTGAGTTAAGCGCCCAAGATGGTCAGCCCCGCAAAGCCGGTGCCGCGGTTCTTGAATATCGGTTGGATTATCAAAGCTGGCCGGGGGCGGGTGACTTTATGGCTGTCTATACCGGGGTGGCCGAGGTGGCCGAAAAAACCAACACGCTCAAGCATGTCTTGACGCATCCCGTCACGGGTGAGGTGTTCTGCATCTGTGAAGCGGTGGCGGTTACCTTTGATCTTGTCGCCCGGAAAGTCATTCCGATCCCACCACAGTCGCGGGCACGTTTGGAAGAGCGCTTGATCAAACCGCTTGGATGAGGTCAATGAGTGCCTTTGAGCAGGCTTCAGGCTTTTCCATCGGCAGAAAGTGGCTGGTCTCTGGGATTGTGTCGACCTGAATGCCACTCCGGGTCAGAAGCGGGATCAGTGTCGCGACCGTTGTGGAATGCCGCGCACCGCGCAACAAACGGCCGGGCACCTTTAGCGCT
>JBEIEG010000271.1:0-3677 GCA_040383035.1 Hyphomonadaceae bacterium
CATGGTGATGATTGCGCCGTGGGCCGTTCATCGCCATCAGGCCTTATGGCCAAATCCTGATGTGTTCGATCCAGACCGCTTTTTGCCAGAGCGAGAGCATGAAATTGTTGCGGGCTCTTACATCCCATTTGGAGCAGGCCCGCGCGTATGTGTCGGCGCAGCTTTTGCCACCACAGAGGCGACGCTGATCCTTGCGCGCATTTTGCGGACCTATCGCATTGAAGTGCAACAGCCAGAACTTGTCCGCCCAGTTGCCCGGCTCACGACCCGCCCCGCGCACGAAGTCATGATCAAGGTGTCGGTGCGGGGATGAGTAAAACCGTCTTGCTCACCATAGGCCGCCTGCCCAAGGCTTTGGACTTTGCCCGATCATTCAAGGCAGCTGGCTGGCGCGTTTTGGTGGCAGAGCCCTTCAAGACGCACTTAACCGGGGCCTCGAATTGTGTCGATCAGTGCTTTCAATTGCCGCCGCCATCGAAGGGTAAAGAAGCCTATCTGACGGCACTTCTGCGCGTGGTCGAGGACGAAGCGGTTGATCTGGTTCTACCTTTGTCTGAGGAAACCATGCATGTGGCCCATTTGGCGGGGCGTTTGCCCGCGCAAACCCGCCTCTATGCCCCGCCGATCGACCGCCTTTTGGCGCTTCACGATAAGGCGCGCTTTCCCGGGCGCGGGCGCGATTATGGCTTGAACGTACCCGAGACAGCTCTCATCGAAAGTCCTGAAGCCCAAGCAATTGCCGATGGCCATGATTTTGTCATCAAGCCGATTTTCTCGTGCTCTGGCCGAGCGGTCAGCTTGCATGCGGCGGGCACGTCCTTGATCGGCATTGCCGCGACCTTAACCGAGCCCGCTGTCGTGCAAGTCCAGCTCAAGGGCAAACAATATAGCACTTTTGCCATTGCTCAGGCTGGCGAAGTCTTGATCAATGTCATCTATCAAGGGGCCGTCATGACCGGCAGCGTCGCCGTGGCCTTCCAGCGCGTCGACCTTCCGGCGATCCAAGAATGGGTCGCAACCTTTGTGAAACGTGAAAATCATACCGGCTTCATCTCGTTTGACTTCTTTATTGATGAGGCAGGCAAAGCTTGGGCGATTGAATGTAATCCCCGTGTGACCAGCGGCGTTCATTTCATTGAGACCGAAGATTTGGCCCCAGCCATCTTGGAGCCGGGCGTCAAACCGATCCGGTTCAAGCAGACCACACTGATGCAGCAATTCTACCCGACCCTAACAGAGGTGCAGGCGGCGATGTTTAAAGGACCGCAGTTTTGGGAGCGCTTAAAAGTGCTGCGCACCGCCCAAGATGTGACGTGGGATGCCCATGACCCTATGCCCTTTATCACCATGCCGATCACGGCCTTCTCGATCATCGCCATGTCGATCCGGCAACAACAAACTTTCGGCCAAGTCTCCACCCAAGACATATCGTGGTTCGAGGGTGCGTGTTTGGAGGCGGGCTAATGGCATGCTTGCCTAGATTTTCAGTCCATGATTAGCTGGAGGAAATAGGTCTTGAACCTTTGTGAACAGATCGGATGGGCATGCTGAGTTTCGCAGCCGAAAGTTTAGATAGGATCGAGCCCATGGCTGGGGCCCCTACCTATGCCACCCCGTCAGATCGCGCGGCGTGCCGTGAGCTGATCAAAACTGGGTCACACTCGTTTTATTCCGCGTCCTTGCTGTTGCCTGAGGCGCTGCGTGAAGCAGCCTATGCGCTTTATGGCTTCTGCCGTTTGTCTGATGATGCTGTTGATGTGGAGAATGGCCAAGGTGACGCGATTGCGCGCCTGCGCGGGCGCCTCGATGGTGTTTATTCGGGCCGACCCCAGACCGAAGCCGCCGACCGCTGCCTTGCCGATGTCGTGCGTGCCTATGGCATTCCGCGCGCCGTGTTTGATGCGTTGTTGGAGGGATTTGAATGGGATGTCGCAGAGCGCACCTATGAAACCTTGGCCGATGTTGAAGAGTATGGGGAGCGGGTCGCAGGATCCGTTGGTGCCATGATGGCTGCCTTAATGGACGTGCGTGGTGCCGCCATGGTTGAGCGCGCCTGTGATCTCGGCGTCGCCATGCAATTGACCAATATTGCGCGCGACATCGGTGAAGATGCCCGGCAAGGCAGGCTCTATATCCCGCGTGCTTGGCTGCGAGAAGTAGGGATTGATCCTGAATCCTGGCTCTCCCGACCTGATTTTTCGCCAGCGATTGCTGTTTTAACGGAGCGCTTATTGGCGCGCGCAGAAGAGCTCTACCGCCGCGCGGACCAAGCCATCGCACGCCTGCCTGCAACCGTTCGCCCTGCCATTTATGCTGCCCGCTTGCTCTATGCTGAAATCGGCAAAGTCATTCGTGCTCAGGGCTATGATTCAGTCTCCAAGCGCGCCAGCACCACAGCTGCCCGCAAGGCGTGGCTGGTTGGGGCAGCGATGCAGCGGGCGGCGCGTCCGGCACCCAAAGGCGAGTTGTCGATTACCCGTGGCGTCGGGAGACCCTTGGTGGCGGCGATTGTTCAGTCCCCGCCAGGCTTTGGGCCAGCGAACAAGCGCAAGCAAAGTGTGACGGACGATCTCAATTGGGTCATGGATCTATTCTCGGACCTTGAAATGCGTGATCGAACAGGGAGCCGTAGCCGATGACATTCAATCCTTTGCTCTTGGAGGTTTTTTTCGGTGTTGCGATTTTAGGCTTTGCCATTTGGCAGATCATTTCGCTATCACCGAAAAGGATCGCGGCCGAGGAAGCCAAAAAGCAGGCCGCGGCGGAAAAAGCCGCTTTAGAAAATCCGACTTCAAAAGAATCTTCTGGGCATCCGGAAGGGTAACATGGCCCGGACGATCGGCATTTTCAGCCGATCAAGGTTCAAGGTTTCATGCATCATCAGCACGCTCTCGCCCTCAAGTTGGCTTTGTAGCGCCGAGCGGGCATAAAATGGCGTATCCTCCAGCGTCTTAATCACGCGAGCGGGTGCCGGTCCATCGGACCAAGCTTCGCGATCAATACCCCAAAAAGTTCCGCCCAGCCGCATTTGCGCGGTTGGTGCCGTCTCCGATACTGTCCCGTCATGGCTTACTTTCAGGAATGTCGCGCGCCTCGGCCCGGATCGATTGGTGACGTCATAGAACAGCCGCAAGTCTTCCCCGCGGTGGGCCCGCCCCCAATGCCAATGTGCAAAGGCCCTTTCCAAAGGCTCTTGCCCGGCATTGGTGTCAAAATAGCCGTCGCCCGACCAAGAGAGGTTTGGGCTGTCAAAGCTAAGTTCCACGCGGGCTTTGGGTGCAAGGGGGCGCCACGAATGCCGTCCGTTAAGGTCCAGATCAAAACTGGCTTGCGTCTCGACCTCAGGAATCAGCCGTATACGACCCTTGAGGCGCGACGGAATAGGCACGCAGACTTCAAAGATATCCACCACCAATTCGCCGCCTGTATACTGAAGAGAACTGGGTCCAACGGCAAAGTGGTGCGCACTACGATCTAATTGATCTGCCCGCCTTTCGGTCATTGCCCAACGGCCTCCTGCTCCGTCCAATCGGTAGAGGGCCACGTTGATCGCACAATGGTCGAACGGATTTTTCCAGCCAGACCAAGCATAATAAGGGGAAAACACGCTACCGATGAAGGCAATCAAGGTTATCCCATACTTGCCATCGTCACTTACCGCATCCAGGTACCACCAA
>JBEIEG010000272.1:0-3674 GCA_040383035.1 Hyphomonadaceae bacterium
GGCAGGAAGGTCCGGCCGCCATCGGTCGAATAGGATTGCAAGCGGCCGGCATTCGCCGCCGAATACGCATTCTGCCAACGACCAGAGTTCGGGCCTTCTTCGAAGTTTTGCTTGGTCGAGTAAGCGACCGAGAACAAAGCCCCTAGTTTGCCATCGGCCCAGCGGTTCGACACCATGAAAGTGCCGCGCTTGCCGACATCTTCAGACAGGTCATTATAGCCCGCTTGCAGCGAGCCGGCCATCGTGAAGCCCTTGTAGTCAAATGGGCGCGCGGTGCGCAGATCGACGGTTGCGCCCAGCGAGCCTTCTTCAATCTCAGCCGAAGTCGACTTACGCACTGTCAGCGAGTTGAACAATTCCGACGCAAAAACGTTGAAGTCAAAGCCACGGCCGCGGTTCGCGCCGCCGTCCTTGTCTTTACCGCCGGTGGTGGAGATAGCTTCAAGGCCATTGAGACGTACGCGGGTGAAATCGGGACCCAAGCCCCGTACGGTGATGGTCTTGCCTTCGCCGCCTTCGCGGTCGATGGCGACGCCTGGGATGCGCTGTAGAGATTCGGCCAAGTTGTTGTCTGGGAATTTGCCGATGTCTTCAGCCTTGATCGAGTCGACGATGTCGATTTCCGCGCGCTTGGTCGCGATGGCTGAACGTAGCGACTCGCGGAATGAGCCACGTACGATGACGACTTCAACTTCCTTCTCAGTTTCAGTGGCGTTGGCCGTTGCGGATTGCGCGTGAACAAGACCTGCTTGGAGGCTTGCCGCAGCAACACCCATCATCAAAACGGCGGTAAGACGTATCTTCCGTGACATTGTTAACTCCCCTCGAGGCGTTGCCCCTAAATCGTCTTTCAGGGTCCACTGTATCAGCGTACAGAGACCCATCCGACAGTCTTTTGCTACCGGTAGCATTTTCGAAAATGTCACCGGTGTCAATCCTTATATGGCGATGGGATGAAACTTGATTGCAGTGTAGGGGGGCAGCTCAATGCAGATGGGCCTTGCTTGCGGCGCTGCGAGAGGCAAGGCTAACAGGAAAAGACGCATGCAGAGGTTCTTGTGAAACACGAAGGCGACCCCGAAGACGCATTGCCATCGTCCAGCCCGCAAGCTGTGGGTGGGGAAGCCGTCCTGCGCGGTAAGGCGACCATTAACGATGTGGCGCGCCTAGCAAAGGTTTCCAAGAAGACTGTCTCGCGGGTCATCAATGAATCGCCTTTTGTGAAGCAGAAGACGCGCGACGCGATTAAGGCCGTCATAGCAGAACTGGGTTTCACACCGGACCCTCAGGCTCGGGCTTTGGCCAGACGGAAAAGTTTTCTGATCGGCCTGGTCTATGACAACCCCAGTCCGCAATATGTCGTGTCCATTCAGCGCGGCATTCTAGACGCGCTAGAAGGGACAGATTTTCAATTGGTGCTGCATCCGTGTGATCGGTCTAAGCCCGACCATGTGGCCCGCATTCAGTCCTTCATTCAACAGCATAAGCCCTTTGGCCTAATCTTGCCGCCATCGGTGTCTGAGGATGAGCCCTTGGCGTTGGCTTTGAATGAAGCCGATGTCGATTATGTCCGCATTGCCTCGGTAGAGCTCGATACGCCATCGCGCATGATCCGCACTTTGGACGGGGACGGTGGAGCAGCGGCAGGGCGTCATTTGGCCGAGCTTGGCCATCGCCACATAGCCCATATCCATGGGCCGTTAAGCTTCCGCTCCACCCATGAACGCCGTGCAGGTTTTGAGCGGGCACTCGCAGAAACGGGTCTTGTCCTGCGCCCAGAAATGGCAGTCGAAGGCGGCTACACGTTCGATGGCGGCGTCAGTGCGGCTGAGCAATTGTTGGCGCAACCACAGCCACCCAAAGCCATCTTTGCCGGCAATGATGAAATGGCGACCGGGGCCTATGTCGCCGTGCGCCGGGCAGGCTTTCGAATTCCAGAAGACATTTCCATCGTCGGCTTTGACGATACCCCGATTGCTGGAAGACTATGGCCCGCACTGACAACGGTGCGTTTGCCGATCCGCGAGATGGGCTCTGCTGCGGCGACTTTACTGCTGCAGACAGCCGAAGGAATGAAGGCCAAGAAGTTCATTACCTTCTCGCCCGAGATTGTCGTCCGCGGATCGACCGCAGCGCCAAGCAAAGATTAGAGCGTACAAACACACTCCACCGCTCATAGCGCCACTTGTCAGATGAAATCTTCCTGTATAAGACTTTGCCGTGAATGACACCGGTTACCATGCTGGTGATGACGCTGGCTTGGGAGGGCCAAAAAGATGTTCGACAAGGTTTATCACGCCACCCATCCCGACATGATGGCCGGGGCCGATAATGACGCGCTGCGCGCGCGCTATGTGGTCACGGATATGTTCCAAGCCGATGAAATCCATCTGAATTATTCGCATAATGAGCGGATGGTGGTTGGTGGGGCTATGCCTGTTCATGGGCAGGTCGTCTTGCCACATCAGACGGAACCAGCTTCGGCTGCAGGCCACCCTTTCCTTGAACGGCGCGAATTGGGCCTCATCAATGTCGGCACTGGCGTCGGGATTGTCCATGTAGACGGTGTGGCGCATGAGATTAAGCCACGCGATGGCCTCTATGTGCCGATGGGCTCGAAAGATGTGATCTTCGCGTCGCAATCGGCTGATGCACCTGCCAAATATTATTTGGTATCAACCCCAGCCCATGCCCGCTTTGAGGTCGCCAAAATCTCGATCGAAACAGCTGTGCCGCTGGAGCGCGGTTCGCTGGCTGAATCAAACGAGCGCGTGATCTACCAGTATATCGTGCCCGCAACGGTAAAGTCCTGCCAGCTTCTGTTGGGTCTAACCCAGCTTAACACCGGCAGTGTCTGGAACACCATGCCGCCCCACCTGCATGATCGCCGCTCTGAAGTCTATTTCTACTTTGGCCTAGGCGAGAAGGATCGGGTCTTCCACTTCATGGGTGAAGAAGACAAGATCCGTCACATTGTTATGGAAAATGATGAGGCGGTGATTTCACCACCTTGGTCGATCCACATGGGTTCGGGCACCCGCAATTATTCCTTCATTTGGGCAATGGGCGGGGAAAACCTCGATTACACAGACCTCGCGGTCTGCGACATCTGCCAGTTGAAATAAATCGGGGACTAAGATCATGAGCCTTTCCTATTTCAATCTGGCTGGCAAAGTCGCGCTCGTCACGGGTGCCAACACGGGCCTAGGTCAAGGCATAGCTTTGGCCTTGGCAGAAGCGGGTGCGGATATTGCGGCTGCCGGTATCGTCCCTGCGGATGAGACAGGCGCGAAAGTTACAGCACTTGGTCGTCGCTTCATCAATATTGACGCTAATCTGATGAGCATTGAACCTGTCGACCGCATTGTGGCTGAGACGCTGTCGGGCCTCGGTGGTCTCGACATTTTGGTCAATAATGCGGGCCTGATACGCCGTCAGGATGCGGTGGATTTCTCGGAGAAAGACTGGGATGATGTGATGAATGTCAACATCAAGTCCGCCTTTTTCATGAGCCAAGCGGCTGGCAAAGTGATGATTGGGCAAGGCAGCGGCAAGATCATCAACATCGCCTCGATGCTGTCCTTCCAAGGCGGCATTCGCGTGCCGTCTTACACCGCTTCCAAAAGCGGGATTGCTGGCATCACCAAGCTTTTGGCGTGTGAGTGGGCTTCCAA
>JBEIEG010000273.1:0-3672 GCA_040383035.1 Hyphomonadaceae bacterium
AAGAAGCCCGGTCAATATTTACTAGACGGCAAATGGGTGCCTTTTGAAAAGAAGGTCGCCACGTTCAAGGTGAAAGTCTGGGGACCCATACTGTGGACCGTGAAGCGCGATCTATTGTGGTCGGTGCATGGTCCTGCCTTAGAGACGGATCGTGGAATTTTTGCCGTTAGCTATGCCGGGCAGGGTGAATTGCGCCAGCCCAACCAATATATGGCGATCAATAAAGCCAAAAACCTCACCGAGTGGCGCGCGGCCATGGCGATGCAGGCCTTGCCGAGCATCAACTTCATCTATGCCGATGATGCTGGCAATGTCGGTTATCTGTCTAATGGGCAGTTCCCGGTCCGGAAGGACAGCGTGGATTGGAAGAGCGTCCTACCCGGTGATCGCAGCGACCTTTTGTGGAAGGACCGTGTGCCATTCGACAAACTGCCCCAGCTTTGGAACCCGCAATCAGGCTTGGTTTTCAATTCTAACAATAGCCCTTTGGTGGCAACCGACGGCAACGACAATATTCGTCCTGAAACCCTTGGCGCGCACCTAGGCCTACAAACTAATATGACCAATCGGGCGTACCGCGTGCTGGAAACCTATGCCCTAGACCCGTCTATCTCAGCCGAAGAGTTCGAGGCCTATAAGTATGATCTGGCTTATAGCGAGAAGGGGATCCTAGCAGGCCTTATTCGCGAAGCTTTGACCTATGATGCAACCGGCAATCCTGATTTGGCCGAAGCGCAAAAAGTCCTAAAAGCTTGGGACCGCAGCACGGATCGCACCAGCCGCGGGGCGGCATTGGCCGTCCTGATGGGCCAGCCGATAGGCCGGGCTGCTGAAAATGGAGAGCCGTTGCCCCCTTTGCGGCCAGCTTTAGATGCCGCCATCACCCAACTCAAAACCCATTTCGGTCGCCTAGACCCCACCTGGGGTGAGGTCAATCGCTATCGGCGTGGCAATCTCGATTTACCAATCGACGGCGGCCCAGACGTGTTTCGTGCCGTCTATGGCGAGACGCAAAAAGATGGCACGCTGACAGCAAATGGCGGCGATACCTTCATCATGTTCGTCAGTTGGGACAAAGCTGGCAAGTTGTCGTCGCAAAGCATCCACCAATATGGCTCCGCCACTTTGAACACCGCCTCACCCCACTATGCCGATCAGGGCAAGCTGTTTGTCGAGATGAAGACAAAGCCGGTTCTGTTCAATCGCTCCGACCTTGTTGGCCAAATCGAGCGCAGCTATCGGCCCGGCCGCTAAATTCTCAAAAAGAAGGAATGCACTATGAACCGCTTTCTGGCCCACACCGGCGCAAGATATCCAATTGTCCAAGCACCAATGGGCTGGATCGCCCGCTCGCAATTGGCTTCAGCCGTTTGCGAGGCCGGCGGGCTTGGCATCATTGAAACGTCCTCAGGCGAGACAGAGAATTGCCAAGCAGAAATCCTGAAAATGAAAACGCTGACGTCTGCTCCATTTGGCGTCAATCTTCCAATCATGTTTCTGAAGAATGATGCGATCTTGCAGTTTATCTGTGAGTCCGGGGTCAAGTTTGTGACGACCTCCGCCGGCAGCCCTGCGAAATTTATAGCGCCCCTAAAGGCTGCTGGGATCGTCGTTTATCACGCCGTACCGACGGTGGACGCGGCTCTGAAATGCGTGGAGGCAGGCATTGATGGTCTGGTGGTCGAAGGTGCAGAAGGCGGCGGCTTTAAAAACCCTGAGGAAGTCTCCACCCTCGTGCTCTTACAGGCGATCCGCAAGGTAACCGATGTGCCCTTGGTGGCTGCTGGCGGGATATGTGACGGGAAGGGCATGGCTGCGGCTTTCGCTTTAGGGGCAGAGGCTGTCCAAATGGGAACACGCTTTGTCAGCTGTGCTGAAAGCCCCGTGCACCACAATTATAAGCAAGCCATTCTCGATGCCAAGGAAACGGGGACTTTTGTCCTTAATAAAAAGGCGAGCCCCTGTATTCGTGCGCTGAAGACCCAAAGAACCGCTGCGATCTATGACGCTGGTGTTATGCCGCCCGATACGTTCAAGGGCATTCTCGATCTCTATTTTGGTGGAGATATGGAGGCTGCCGTGGGTCTCGCTGGTCAAACATCGGGGCTCATCGATGAGATTAAGTCCGCTCGAGACATTATCGAAGAAACTGTGGCCGAGTTTCACTTTATTGCTGGTCGGATGGGGGCCATGGCCACTTCGCAAAACTTCGGCTGACGCTGAGGCGTAGTGGGCCAGCTGTGGACCCCCAGACGTTAGCGAACGCTAAGCGATGATCAATCTTATGTTGCCATGTTAAGATGAGTTGCTGCCCAGTTGGTCAAACATTCTTGCAGGCCACTGCCCAGCAACGCTTTCTAGACCTTGAAACAAGAGCCTTAACCAAATTGAACAACATGATCTGATTTTTACTTGCCAATAGTTGGAAGATAAATTCTTATGTTTTCTACGAATATTACATTGCTTTTCTTAATTTACTACAATTCGAGTGGAAACTCCATCTCAATACCAAAGCCGACATCTTCACCGCTGACGAGATGTATTTCACCGCCAACAGCTTTCAAGCTGCCAACCGCTGTGGCCAAGCCCAACCCTAGGCCATCTTCCGTACGCTGAAGTGCATTGGTGCCTTGCTTGAAGGCTTGGATTGCAAGGGCGAAACTGGTTTGGTCCATGCCTTGGCCAGCATCGGAGACGCGGATGGCGACCCGTCCGTTCGCTGTTCTCTGACCGATAACATGGATCGGCGCTTGGCCATGGGTAAAGGCGTTTTCAATGAGGTTGCGCAGCGCAGTCAGCAACAAATCATAATCGCCGGTGATTTCAGAGTTGCCAGTCCGATCGGCGAGTTTCAGATCAGTCGACTTGCCACCCCCACGCAGGGCCTCACGCGCTGCGGCCTTAATCAGATCGGCAACGGAGAACACCTTTTTGGTGACCTCAATATCGCCAGACAGAATGCGAGCGGATTCCATCAGTTGATCATGCATCCGCTTGAATTTTTCGGCGGCGTTCAGAATCTGACGGGCATGGCCTTGAATGGCAATATTGTCGCTATGGCCTTCAATCAACTTACCAAAGCCTAGGATGACATTGAAAGGCGTATTGAACTCATGCCGCATCAAACGCAGGATGTTGGTTTTCAAGCCATCGGCCTGTTCTGCTAAGCGACGACCTTGGCGCTGTTTCGCGTCAGCGCGGCTATTGCGCAGCACATAAGACAATTGGTGGCTAACCAAGCGCCAGTTCAGCGGCTTGATCGCAAACGACGTCGCACCTGTGCCATAAGCGCGGTCGATTGCCTCCATGTCCTCTCGGCCGGTGATGACCACAATAGGCAAATCTTCGAGGCTGGGTTCGGCGCGCACGGCAGCGATCAGTTCAAAGCCATCCATGATGGGCATTTCCAGATCGACTAAGGCAATGTCGATCCCACCTTGCTTCAAGCGCTCTAAAGCAGCGCGGCCATCTTCAGCGACTTCGACTTCCATCGTCGGGGTGGAAAGATAAACGCCCGCAAACTCTCGCAGAATGGGATCGTCGTCGACCACCAAAATCCGTGCGTTCTCGGTCAGCACGAACTGAGACGCGGCCGTCATGCTTAAGTCACTCATAAGGAGCAACCTCGGCAATGAGACAGGCAAGCGCGACTTCAGCGTGCCCATAACTATG
>JBEIEG010000274.1:0-3667 GCA_040383035.1 Hyphomonadaceae bacterium
AGGTTTTGGTTCCAATCCTTTGGCATGGCGATGAAGAAGGGCGCACCAGCGCTGGACTTGCCCGTGAAGCATTGGGTTTCGCTCGGTAAAAACGCCGGGCAAGGGGTTGGCGTTGGTTGCCCAGTCGTGGCCGTTTGGGCCCAAAGTGAAGCAGGGCGGACGAGACAAAAGAGCAAGACCAGTGTCAACAAGAACCCTATTAAACAATGCTGATCTTGTTTGCTTTGTCGCATAACGCCCCGCCCCTCTTTTTTGTGTCGCTTTAAAAGGCCTTAGAGGTGCTGAAATAGAGGTAACGACCATACGGACGGTACAACGATCCCAAGTAACCAGATGAGGCCAGAGGTGGCTGCTCATTGGTTAAGTTACGAACGCCGGCGCGGAACCGCGTGTTGGATGCCCAACCTTTTTTTGCGTCCGGCTCAAACTGGAAATAGAGATTGCCAGTCAATTGGGCATCCACTTCCCAAGGAACGCCATTGGTGTCTACGAAGCCTGTCTCATCCACAGCGCTGATATATTGGGTGAAGACACCAATTTGGAACTCACCACGGCTCCAGGTCAAGGATCCTGAGCCGCGCCATTCGGGGCGGCCGTTCAGACCCAGCAGATTGGACGATTCTGGCAGAGGCGTTGCCGCATTGATCGTGCCTGCTGCACGGGCGGCAAACAAGGCATCGACAGCGGGTCCGGGCTCGCGCCCGAACTTGGTCAAGTTCGAGGCATTGAGGCTGACCCGGAAGGTTCCAGCGGTTTTGGTTTTCAAGCGCCACCGGACTCCGAGATCGAGCCCTTCAACTTCTTGTGGCAGCAAATTGACGAACTTGTCGCTCACAGAGATGATTTGGCCAACCGGTGTGATCCCTGTGCCAGCAAACAAAGCGATATCGTCCGCATTGGGTGCTGCACGCGTTACAAGTGGGTTTGACCTTCCACCGACGCGGTCGAGATAATCTTGCACAACGCCATTAGAGCCGCCGAACAAGCCCACGATCCGCTCTTGCTCAATGCGCCACTTGTCTGCGGTGAACGTGAAGTTCCCAGCCCAATCAGGCAGGAATTTAGGTTGGAAGACCAAGCCAAACGAAGCATTTGTGCTTTCTTCTGGCTGCAGGTCCGGATTGCCCGACAAAAGAAGCGAGTAACCAATGCTACGTGTACAGGCCCCAAATGTCGTGATCCGTCGAGCACGCAAATCGGCTTCGCACCGAATATAGTCGTTATTGGTTGCCAAGCGGCCATAGGTCTTGGTGTTGGTTTGCTCTAGGTTTGGTGCACGGAAGCCTTCTGAATAGGAACCGCGGAACCGGAGACTGTCGACGATGTCCCAAGCCACAGCGATTTTTGGCTTCACGACGCTACCGAAGTCACTGTAGTTTTCAGCCCGACCCGCAATCTGTAAGTCGATGCTGCGGACCAGTGGGATGTTCATGGATTGCGACACGATGGGGACCGCAAACTCGACATAAGCCGCTTGCACATTGCGCTTGCCCTTGGTGTCAGGGTTTTGGCTGACCGCGATGACATTGCTCAACTGGGTCGCGCCCGTTACGGAATCCACAAACGGGAGTGATCCATCCAAATTCGCGTCGCGATTATCACGCTGGGTTTCAGCTCGGACTTCCAGACCAAAGGCAATGCCGACATCGCCGCCCCAAATCGAGAAGAGGTCCCCTTTGGAAACTTTGAAGTCTGCCATGCTCAAAGTGGTGCGGGATTCGCGGCGCAGCTTGAAGGTAATGGCGTCAATAGCCGCTTGGGAACTTGGCGTGCAATCACCATAGCTTAACTGATCCAGGCAACCGCCGTTGAAGGGATTGTAGGCGTCAGGTGTCGACAAGGCCAATTGGCGCTGTAGGGCGGTTGAGTTGACTGCATCGGAGACGTCTTCCGCTTCCGCTTCAGAATAGACGATCGCCGATTCCCAATCAAAGCCGCGATAGACACCCTTCAGACCTGCCAACAGGCGGGCTTGGTAATTGTCCACATTGACGGTCTGATAGCCCGCATCGACGAAACGATATTGGTTCAAGGTGATAGCAAGCCCTGTCGTCGGCACATTGGTCAGGCCGGACAAACGATTGGGGTTGGCTTGGCCATTGGCAAATACGGTCGGGCCAAATGGGTTCCAATAATTGGTGGAAGGGATCGTGAGCGTATTAAGGTTGATAACGGGTGGCTGGATCCGCGTTGTCGAAGCTTGATAATAGCCCAACTCACCAAAGGCCGTTAGATTCTCATTGATGTCGAAATGACCGGTCAACATGGTGTTGATGCGCTGGGTCTCGGGTGTGATGGTCGTGCCAGGAGCGGTGTCGAAGCGCAGGTCGCGCTGGGCTGTATTAAAGGTCAGCGCGCCAGAGCCGATACAAATACCAGCATTTGTCGTCAAAGTGGCCGAGCAGCCTGTGATGGTCGTGGGCCGGATACTGAAAGCGCCAGCCGCTGTTGTCAGTGCCACCGTGCCTCGACGAATGACCCCAGGCCCCGCAACGACAGCCAAATTGGCCCAAGCGCCGCGCGTATTACGCGCATCCGGGGTCAGACTGCTAGAAAAGTCTGGCTCGTCAGCAAAAAAGCTACGCAGATTATCGGTTTTGGTGAATTCTTGATCTTCTGCGCGCAAGGCGGTGCGGTCCGTGTAATCGACAAACAGCGAGACATTGCCGCGATCAAAATCTTTCCCGGCAAAGATGCCGAGGTTAAACTCACGCAAGTTCGTGCCTTCAGCCGCGCCATATTGGGCGTCGATCTTTAAGCCGTCAAAATTGTTCTGGGTAACTGTGTTGACCACACCAGCAACCGCGTCTGCTCCATAGATAGCCGCTGCACCGTCGAGCAACACTTCAAGGCGTTCGAGGCCTGAGACGGGGATCGCGTTAGAGTTATAGGTCAAAACCGGCACAGTACCGGTATCGGATGTCCCTTGGCTGGTTGGGTGCTGCACGATCCGCCGACCATTTAGCAGGACCAGCGTATTGCCGACGCCCAAAGACCGCAGATTGATCGAATTCACATCACCGCGGGCGGAGTTTGAGGTTTGGGCATTGTTCGCTGGGCTAACCAATACGTCACCCATTTGCGGAATTGTGCGCAGAAGATCATCGCCATTGACGGCCCCGGTTGCCTTGATCTCTTCTTGAGTGAAAACAGCAACAGGCAAAGCAGCCGTTGTGGATGCACCACGTATCTGGCTGCCGACGACGATGATGGTTTCAACTTCTTGCGCGGGTTCGGCATTTGGAGTTGCAGGGGTCACGGCTGTCTGCGCATGCGCCGTCCCGGCCAAGCCCCAAACAAGCGCGGTTGTTCCAAGTAAAATCTGCATCGTCTTCATAGTTTTTCCTGCCCCTGACTGGTTTGTTTGCTTACTGCTTGGACCTTTTGGGTCGTGAATTCCCAAGTTGCTTGCTTCTCCGTCGTTGACCTCTCAAGATGGATCAGATGACTTCTTGCTGTCACCGGCGAGTGCTTCGGCCAACATCGTCGTGTCCAAAGCGCCTTCCCAACGCGATACCACAATGGTTGCAACCGCGTTGCCCATCAGGTTGGTCAAAGCGCGGCACTCACTCATAAAGCGGTCAATGCCAAGGATCAGCGCCATGCCAGCGACTGGGACCGACGGTACAACCGACAAGGTCGCTGCCAAAATCACAAAACCGGCACC
>JBEIEG010000275.1:0-3665 GCA_040383035.1 Hyphomonadaceae bacterium
GCTTCGGCGCGCACGGCAGGGAAGCCTTCTTCGACATCCTTGCGGTCATAGGCCACACGAATGCCCTTACCACCGCCGCCAGCCGAAGCCTTGATCATGACGGGGTAGCCAATCTCTTCGGAAATTGTGACGGCGTGGGCGGTGTCAGCAATTTCGCCAATATGGCCCGGTACACAGGAGACGCCCGCCGCAGCAGCGGTCTTCTTGCTTTCAATCTTATCGCCCATGGCGTGGATGGCATGCGGGTTCGGGCCGATGAAGACGATCCCCTCATCCGCGCAACGTTGCGCAAACTCAACCTTCTCCGACAAGAAGCCAAAGCCTGGGTGAACCGCTTGCGCGCCAGTCTCTTTGACGGCGGCGATGAGCTTGTCGATTACCAGATAGGATTCAGAAGCTGGGGCTGGGCCGATAAAGACCTTTTCGTCGGCCATCTCTACGGCCATGGAATCGCGGTCGGCTTCGGAAAACACGATGACGGTTTTCACGCCCATCCGGCGGCATGTCTTGATGATACGAACGGCCACTTCGCCGCGATTGGCAATCAGAATCTTATCAAACATCTTGGTCCGCGTGCCCCTAGAGCTATCAGCCTTCTTCCCGGCTTTATTATGTCGGGAACTGGTTAGAGGGCAATCGCGCGCGATGCAACTTTGCAGGGTCCGGCGAGGTGCAAGAAATCGCCCTGTGCCGCATTAAATGGATCATTAGGCGCGCAATTAGTCCGCCTTATGATCAAGCCATTCGTGCTCCAGCGCGCGCAGGCGACCGATCACGGTGATCAAAAACGCGGTCGACCAGCCCAGCAAGATCACGCCATTCGCCGCCTCAATCGCACCGACTAAGCGCCAATCGCGCGGCAGAATCACATCGCCATAGCCGAGCGACACAAAGGTGACGGTCGAAAAATAAAGCGCGGTCTCAAAATCATGAAAGGCGTGTAAGCCAAAGTGATAGACGACTGCATAAAGCCAAATTTCCAGCGTATGCACAGCAAACAGGCCAAATACGACAAAAAGAATGGCGAGGAAGCGCAACGAAAAATGTCGGGCTTGTGGGTCTGCCAAGGGCGGACGCTTCCGGATCATATACATCAGCGCCGCAAGACCAAGGAAGTGGATAGTCACGGTCACGGCCACCATCAAGGATGAAATGGCCAAGGTATCCCAGATATCGGTGATGAAGTTGGCCACACCCAAGGAAGGCACTCCGTCTGGCGCTCTGCCAGTTCAACGTCAGTCATAGGCTAGTGCGGCTGGCCCGTCACCTGCGTGGGGCGCGACTTTCGGTCACACTTGGGGGGGTGGGCAATTTTTGTCGAAAGCGCCCCATTACCTTACCAATTCACTGTCATCCCGGACGGCGCAGCCGATCCGGGACCTCATGCCGCAAAGTCCCCTGAGGTCCCCGCTCTCCGCTACCGCTTCGGCGGGGATGACATGTGCAAGATATCCCTCACCCAATGCGCTTTTGAAACATCCAACCCTTGGTCAAAAAGGCCTGAGCGCCCTCAACAAAATCAAAGCCCACCGCGTCGAACAAGGCCTTCATGTCAGTTGTTAGATACGTGCTGAAGAAAGGCTCATGAAAGCCCACTGGGAACGCATCCAACAGGCGGTCGAGGTTAGGATCATCGCCAGTCTGCAGCGCATCGGCGAGCACAAAGATTCCGCCGGGTTTCAAGATGCGCGCAGCTTCTGCCACCACGGCTTTGCGAATCTTTGGCGGCAATTCGTGGAACAGATAAACGCACAGCACGCGGTCGACACTGGCGGTATCAAACGGTGTGGCTTCGGCTGCACCGCTTATAGCAGTGGCACTTCGATACGGGCGCAACGCGTGAGCAGCGGCTGCTGCATAGGGTGGCGACATATCTAGTGCCGTGAAGCGCAAGCGCGGGAAATTGCGCATGACTTCGCGCGCCAATTGCCCAGTTCCGCAGGCAAGCTCAACGCAGGTCGTGGTGCGCTGGTCGATGCCTTTCAGGCTTTTGGCTAACAACGCTAAAGCGGTAGACCGCCGCATCGCACCAGCGGAGCCCGTAAAAATCGTCTCGACCTGAAAGTCATAGAGGTCCGCACTTTCAGGTGTCAGCCATCCACCACTTTGCCAATGGAAATTTTGACGGAAATACGCGGGAAACCCCTCCCCCAAACCCTCATCGCGCACCTCTACGCCATTCTTGGCCAAGCGTCGCCGATCAATCGCGCGCACATCTTGCAAATAGGCAAAGCTTTTGCGTGTCTGAGCGAGTTCGGTTTTGGCCTGTGGGGCGAGGTAAAGCCCCGCATCAATATTGGCCATATCTTGGGTAAAGGCCGCCATATAGGCCTTACGCATGCGGGCTAAATCTGGCTTGGGCTTGTCAGAGTTAAAGGGTGCGTCACCTGGTCGATCAAACGGGGCCGACGTTGCGCGTGAAAGGCCATAATGGGCGGCATAGAAGGCGAGCTTGGCTGTCGCCCCTGCGCGATATTTCAAGGCTTCGATGCGGTCCATATCCCTAACTTAGACCCGACGCCCAGATTGGCCAATCAAAAAATGATCAATCCATCACCCCGGCGTCGATCCACGCCTTCTTTGGCCAACGCGCGTGCACCCAGAACCATTGTTCGGGCGCCCTTAGGATGTTTTCTTCCATGAATTGATTGATGCGCAGGACCGAGGCATGGACCGCATCATCCACCGGCAGATCAAAGTCCATCATCATGGGTTCTTGCACATCGACTTTGAAGTGCGCCCCAGACAGGCGCTTCACCGTCATGGTCTGCAAGGGCGCTTGGAAGCGGTAAGCTAGGCGGGATGGACCGTCTGCCGTCTTGCACATATGGCCAAAGAACGGAGCTTCGACGCCAGTCTCATACTTCTGGTCGTTCATCATGGCGACAGAGCCGCCCTTGGCGAGGATCCGCATAAGGCTGACCCCGCCCGATGGCCCCTTGGGTGCAAACAGGCGCACGCCATAATCAGCACGAGCTTTGACAATCGTGTCATCGACCCAAATGTTGTTGGCTGGCCGATAGGTGACGCGGCAATCCACCCCTCGCCGCACAATCGCCGCAGGCATGACTTCCCAATTGGCAAAATGGCCCGAGATAAAGACGCCAGCTTTGCCAGTTCCGACATAGCGGTCAAGAATATCCAAACCGTCAAACTCCGCCCGACTTTCGGGCGTAAATAGGCCCATAGCGGACAGATGCGGGAACTCCCCCACGACGCGGCCTAAATTGTCCCACATAGCGTCCAGCATCTCGCGCTCTTCGGCAGGCGTGATGCGGGGAAAGGCTAAGCGCATATTGTAACGCGCCGTCTTATGCGCACTCGTGATCGGACCTAGACGCCGGGCAAAGCCTGCGCCCGCATTAGATGCTTCGTCCAAAGACATCCGGCTAATTCGGTTCCAATAGGAGTGAAACGCCCAAGATTCGATGCGCTTGAATACGGACTCGCGACGACCTGCTGTCATGGGAAAATCCTAATCCTGCCCGAGATGGCTGTCGAGTTTGCCGCGCAGAAAGGCAAGAAAGGCCGCTTCATCGGCCAAAACGGCCTCGATTGGAACCACGCGCACCTTGGCAGCAAAGGCCGGCGGCAAGCGCACATAGTCCTTCTCGGTCGTGACCAAGGTGGCACCAGCTTCCAGCGCATCTGCTTCAAGTCGCGCC
>JBEIEG010000276.1:0-3661 GCA_040383035.1 Hyphomonadaceae bacterium
CGAGATTGCGTTCTGAGCTTTCGCAAGATCGGAATTGGTTTGTTTTAGGGTCTGCAGCGCAACCATGGCGCCGTTATTCGTGTTTACACTGAGCATTTCTAGCCCTCATCCATACTTGGTTTTCACTTGCATTCAGCAAGTCGCATTCGTTTTGAATACCTGCCTAAGCTATCAGTCAGTTCTGAATGCTGAGTTGAGGAGTATGGTAAACAAGTAAATAATTGAAAATAATTTCAGGTACAGTCAGGTATTGTTATTCCATTCCTGTTTTCTGAATTTTTCCCTTTGCAATCAGATAATGTGGAAGAGGTTCTCAACTTAGTTTCCGCTTTGCATCATCCTTAGTTACGTAATAGCCTCTGTAAAATTTTATCAAAAAAAATGGGAGAAATAACATGCGCGTCTTCGGTATCAAGCTAATCCCGCTCATTCTTGCCTCCGTTCTGATCTATATCGTCGGCGCGCTCATCTATGGCGTGCTGTTTTCCGCTCAATGGATGGCCTTGTCGGGCTATACGCCTGAAATGTTGGCGGGTGAGCAATGGCGGATGGCCTTAAGCCCGATCATGCCAGTCATGATCACAGTGGGCATGGGCCTTTTGATAAAGGACAGGGGCATTACGACGCTAATGGCCGGCCTGCGGTTGGGCGTGATGGTGGGCGTTTTGCTTCTGGTTGCGGCCCGGCTTTATAACTACACCTATGGCAATGAGCCTTTGGGGCTTTTATTGATGGATTCCGCACATTTGATGGCCAATGCCATGATCGCAGGCGCGGTTCTAGGCGCAATGAAAGCCGCCGAATAAGAGGCTCGCGAAGCAGGCCGTGAAGTGATACCCCGTGCCAAAGCCAAACAGGCTGAACCAATGATTCTGGTTCAACAGGGGACCTTTCTTGCGCATTTTGATTTCAAACGACGATGGCATTCATGCGCCTGGATTGGCCGTCTTAGAGCGTATTGCCCAAGCGATTAGCTCAGACGTTTGGGTGGTGGCACCGGAGGTGGAGCGTTCGGGTGCCTCACGCGCCTTAACGCTGACCGAGCCCGTCCGTGTCAGGACTGTAGGAGAGCGCCGCTTTGCCTGTTCGGGTACGCCTACGGATTGCGTGCTATTGGGCGTTGATGAATTGGTGAAGGGCGGTCGGCCAGACTTGGTGCTGTCAGGCGTCAATCGCGGTCAGAACCTTGCAGAAGATACCAGCGTCTCGGGCACCGTCGCTGCAGCGGTGCAAGGTATGCAAATGGGTATACCCTCAATAGCTCTATCCCAAGCCGTCAATTTCCGCGTTGGCCAACCTATTCCGTGGCATACCGCTGAAGCGCATGGTGCCGAAGTCGTGCGCAAGCTTTTGGCGGCGCCTTGGTCTGACGGCGTGGTGATGAACGTCAATTTCCCCGATTGCGAGCCCGAGGAAGTCACCGGTCTTGAAGCGACCTTTCAGGGTTTTCGTGATGAATGTATCCATCAGATCGACCGGCGCAGCGATCTTCGGGGCAATGATTATTACTGGATCGGCTATCGTGGCAAACTCTCTAAACCACCGGCAGGATCTGACCTTCTGGCCATTTATGAAAACCGGATCTCGGTCTCACCGCTCCATATCGATATGACTGAACATCGGGTTTTGAGCGCTCTGCGGGAGGCGCTGGGAGCATGAGTAACGAAGATGGCCGCGCCCGTATCGTTCTTGCTTTACGCAAAGCCGGGGTAACCGATTCCCTCGTCTTAAACGCGATTGAGACCATCCCGCGCGAAGTTTTCATGTCGGCTGGCTTTGAGGGGCGGGCGTGGGAAGACGCTGCCTTGCCGATCGAATGTGGCCAGACCATCAGTCAGCCCTATGTCGTCGGGATTATGACCGCGGCATTGGAGCTGACCGGGCGCGAGAAAGTCCTCGAAATCGGCACCGGCTCTGGCTACCAGACCGCGATCCTTTCCAAGTTGGCACGCCGCGTCTTTACGCTCGAGCGCTATCGTACCCTGCTACGCTTGGCTCAAAGCCGCCATGAAGGGCTGAAGCTTACCAATATCGTCTCGAAATGCAGCGATGGTGGGTTGGGCTGGCCCGATCAAGGCCCGTTTGACCGCATTATATTCACCTGTGCGGCCCCGGTTCGGCCAGACGCTTTACTGGCGCAGTTGGCCCCAGGCGGTGTTTTGGTGGCGCCCGTTGGGGCAGGGGCGGTGCAAGAGCTTTTGCGCTATCGCCTGCGCGAGGATGGGGTGTTTGAAGAAGAAGCCCTGATGGATGTGCGCTTCGTACCTTTATTGCCCGGCGTGGCGCGCGAGGCCTAAGCGTTCATTGGGGCAGAAACGCCTGCTTAACCATGTTGTGCGACAGCTTAGGCCATGCGTCGCGTCGTCAGCCTCTTTTTGATTGCTACCCTTGCACTCAGTGGCATTTCGCCGCTGGCGGCTCAGCCGGCACCTGGAACAATTGACTTTGATCCGCAAAACCCGCCGACCGAAACACGGGTTATGCGCGGCGAGACCCTCTATGCGATTGCGGAGCGTACCCGATCGCCCTTGGTCGGGCTGATCCAAGTCAATGCGCTGCGCGCGCCCTTTGCCTTAACCCCGGGCCAAACGCTCAAGCTGCCGCCTTTGAAGGTCCATATCGTGCGCCGCAACGAAACCTTCTCCGCGATTGCGCGGCGCTATAATGTGGACGAGCGCTCACTGGCATTGTTCAACCGCTTTCCTCGCCCGGTAAAAGTTCTACCGGGGCAGAAGGTTATTCTTCCAGCGCTCGTACGCGATCAATTGACAGGCCTAGAGCCGCAGGACCTTGTTGCCTTGCTAGCGACAGAATTGGCTGCAGGCCGTCCGGTCAGTGGTGGCGTGCCAGGGCAATTACGCCCTAATTCCAATGCGGGTTCAGTCGCAACCGTTCCACCACCACCGCCCAAGCGTCCCGTCACAGAGGCACCAAAGGCCACGCCGGGACCCCAAGCAGCCTTGCCGAGTTTTACTTGGCCCGTTCGTGGGCGCTTAGTGGAGACCTTTGGCACAAAAGCGGACTTGCGCGTGGTGGACGGGATTGAGATCGAGGCCCCAGCGGGCACACCGTTTAAAGCCGCGGCCTCGGGCCAAGTCGCCTATGTTGGCAATCAATTGGCGGGCTATGGTTGGCTTGTCCTGATCCGCCACTCCAGCGATTATATGACCGCTTATGCTTTTGCCAATTCCGTCAATGTCCGCGAAGGTCAGGCCGTTACACGCGGACAAGTTATCGGCGAAGTAGGCCAAACCGGCCGCGCCCGATCCCCCCGCCTGCACTTCCAAGTACGCCACGCCACAAAGCCAGTTGATCCGGTGCCGTTTCTAGCTTCGGGTAGCGCTAATCCGACTTGATTGGGTGCATTGCGTAGAGACCCCTTTGTCCGCACCTTGTCATCCCGGACGGCGCAGCCGAGTCCCTGACCCCATGCCGCAAAGTCCAATGAGGTCCCCGCTCTGCGCTTCGCGTCGGCGGGGATGAAAGGGGAGTTTCAGCAGGGACTCTCCCCTCTCCCACTGGGCTACGGCGTTCACGGAAGTGATTCCCTTTTTGGGCAGATCATGATTCAAGGCCTGTTTTGGCAGGGGTGATCATGGCTGGTTACGGAGATATTCGCACGGCGCGGCGTGGTGAGGCGTTGATTGAGGCGATCAGTGGA
>JBEIEG010000277.1:0-3651 GCA_040383035.1 Hyphomonadaceae bacterium
CCCCAAGAGAGGCAGGCAGATAGACGCGCTTGGGCCGCGGTGCAAGACTTTTGATCACATAAGCACTGCCATCCAGCCTCAATACTGCCTTCGCTCCACCTAAGCCTCAGATTAGCGAGCGCAGGTAACCAATAATCAAGGTGTCTAGCTCCGCCACCCAGTCGCGCTTAGCAGGTGTGGGCAGCTTAACGGCCGTTGCCATGGCCGCATGGGTGGTCGTGATCAGCAGTCTGCAAACAGTGTCTAACCGAGTTTGGTGACCAGACGCTATGAACGGTTGCAACACGTCCTTCATTTTAAGGGAAACTTGGTCATCTTCGCCAAAGGCATAGCCTGTCCCCGCAAAGATTCGGCCCGATGCTTCTGTTAATATGACATAAGCAGGATTGGCTTCGTAGAATGCCAAGAATGGTTTGAGGAATTCACGAGCCGCTTGCTCAATAGACGCTGGCGGATTTGCTGCTTGGCCCTGTACATTTTTCTCTGCAATGGCTTCAATTATCGCACCATATCTCTCTGCTAAAGCAGTCAAGAGTGCGGCGCGATTAGGAAAGAATTGGTAGAGCGAGCCCGGCGAAGTGGCCGCATGCTTTGCGACCATATCCATTCTAAGTCCCTCGGCCCCATGCACCAGAATTAAGTCTGCTGCCGCATCCAAAAGCCGGTCCACTCGGCGTTGACCCCGATCTTGGCTTGGTGCTTTGGCTATCAAAACCGTCATCACCTATCTCTCCTCACGCATCGCGATTAGCCGTATTGACAATACGAGACTTATCTCATATTTGCAAATACGAGATTAATCTCATATTCTGGAGAGCCACTAATGATTAGCCTTAATCGCCGTGCCCTAGTCGGGGGCCTTACAGCTTCAACCTTGGCTTTTTCGGCGCGGGCCGGAGCGGTCACCGACACTGACGTGATTATCATAGGTGCTGGCGTCGCGGGCATTTCAGCGGCCCGACAGCTCAAGTCGGCTGGCATTCGCGCCATAGTCTTGGAGGCGAGAAACAGGATTGGCGGTCGCGTCTATACTGACACCCAAACGTTGGGCCGCTCGTTTGATCGCGGCGCTTATTGGCTGCATAACAAAGCAACCAACCCTTTAGTGCCCTTGGCGCGAAATAGAGGCATCGACTTGCTGGAAAGCAGCTATGACAATGGCAATATTTTTCATCAAGGAGCTCCAAGTACCAATCCGTCTTGGAAGGACACGACTGAGGCCGCTGCGGCCTGGGAAATGCGCCAGCTTTTGCCCTTTGCCCGCCTAAATGATCGGGCCTTGGGTGCAACCTTACCCAATCCGAGCCCGGCGCAACGCCATGTAGCCAATATCTTTGCCGTGGAAATGGGCGAAGACCCGAGCTTGGTCTCGTTGCAGGGCTATTACGATCTTGAGGCCGGTGAAGACTTAATTCCGATAAACGGCATGGGGCCACTGGTGCTGGGCTTAGCAGGCGGGTTGAATGTTCGTCTAAACTGCCCCGTTTCGACGCTGCGCTGGAATGATACCCATGGCGTTACCGCCATCGGAAATTTCGGGCAGTTAACTGCCAGAAAAGTCATTATCACGGTGCCTACAGGCGTCCTCGCCCGCGGCGCAATCCGGTTTGATCCGCCTCTCCCAAGCGCAAAGCAAACCGCACTGGCTAACTTGCCCATGGGAGCCTTGGAAAAAGTAGCCATGGTGCTGCCCGCACCCATGCCAGATTTGCCCGAATACGCCCTATCCAATAGCCATATCCAGCAAGGCCAATATCATGCGCTGGTGAGCGCATCTGATAAAGGGATGATTACGGCCTTGATCCCGGGTCCTGTGTCGCGCGCCTTGCACGCAGAAGGCGCTGCGGCGCTTGAGGCCTTTGCATTAGATGTGCTCAAAAATGTGATCGGGACACAGGCGCGCATACTTGCTTCAAGCTCCACCAATTGGCAAGGTGACCCCCTCGCCCTTGGCTCCTACCCCCATCAGACAGTAGGCCATGCCAATGCGCGAAAAATCTATTCGCAACCCGTTGAAGATCGACTGTTTTTCGCCGGTGATGGCGGTGACGATCCTTTGGCGGTCACTGTCGGCGGTGCATGGCGACAAGGCCAAAAGGCCGCCCAGTCCGTCGCTCGACAACTTAGTAACGGGCGGCGCTGAACACATTGTAGACCTTGTATCTGGCGCTAGTCGAAGCAGTCGATTTCCTATATCACCAAGTGTGATTAGAGTGCCCGCTCGACCTATCTTTTAAACCAGATGGCGCGGGTACCGTGGAGGTCAGGGTGAAGCAATTTTTTATTACGATCGCAGGCGTCTTTTTGGGCCTCGTTTTATTTTTTATCCTGATCCCGATCATTCTGGTGGCATCGGTTGCGGGCTCCAGCGCGCCAGCAACCCCCTCCCACACCGTGTTGAGCCTTGATCTGCGTGCGCCAGTGACCGATGTACCAGCCAACTCGCCGTTTGCAGGCTTTGCTGGCGGCACCTCAGTTGTCGATATTGTAAGGAAACTGCAGGCAGCAGAGACGGATGGCAGCGTAAAAGGCCTGTTCGTGCGCGCCAGCGAAGGCGGCATGGCCCCCGCCCATGCTGAAGAAATTCGGCAAGCCATGATCGACTTCAAGGCGACGGGTAAGTTCGTTATCGTGCATGCGCAAGGCTTTGAATATCCAACGCTCTCCAACTATGTGGCGGTGTCCGGGGCGAGTGAATTGTGGATGCAAGGCACGACGGACTTTGCCGCAACTGGCGTCGTGGCCGAGACATTGTTCTTAGGCGGCTTTATGGAGAAATTCGGTATTCTGCCCCAGTTCGAACAATTCAAAGAGTATAAGAATGCGGTCAACACCTATACCGAGAAAACCTTCAATGCCCCACACCGCGAAGCCACGACGGCTATGCTGGGCAGCATTTACAATGCCTTCTTAGCCTCAACCGCCTTTGACCGCAAAATGCCTGTCGAAGCGATGAAAGCGGCTCTCGACCAAGCACCCTTGTCTGCCGAAGCAGCGCTGCAGGCTAAACTGATCGACAAAATCGGTCAGCCTGAAGAGGCTGGAGAGGCAGCACTTACCCGGGCTGGCGGCAAGGACAAGGCCCAATTCGTTGACCTTGCAAGCTATCAGCTTCCCCTTGCATCTGGACCTGTGATTGCTTTGGTAGGGGGTGAAGGGGCCATTATAACGGGCGAACGCAGCGGCGACCCATTCGCCCAAGAAAACAATATTACAAGCGACGATTTTGCTGCAGCCATCCGCGATGCGACCGATGATAATGCCGTGAAGGCGATTGTCTTCCGGGTTTCCTCGCCCGGTGGCTCCCCCAGCGCATCGGATCAAATTTGGGCCGCGATTGAGCGGGCTAAAAAGGCTGGCAAGCCCGTTGTTGTCTCGATGGGGGCCTATGCTGCCTCTGGCGGCTATTATGTCTCCGCCGGGGCGGATGCGATCCTTGCGATGCCATCGACCCTTACTGGCTCCATCGGGGTGTTCAATGGCAAGTTTGTGATCAACGACGCGCTCAACCGCTATACAGGTGCCAATATTGCTTCGATCCAAACGGGCGGGGATTTTGTCAGCGCCTACTCCCCCGCTGCGCCCTACACCAATAGCCAGAAGGCAGCGATGAATGCGGCGGTGACACGCATTTATGAGGACTTTACGGGC
>JBEIEG010000278.1:0-3635 GCA_040383035.1 Hyphomonadaceae bacterium
ATTCCGCTCGGCCATCGCGGTGCGGGCGATGTCGGTGTGACGGGGGACCTGTTTGGCGGCGGCCAAGACACGGTGGCGAAATTACCCGGTCAATTAGAGCTGGCCGATGTTCTGGCCCGCCTGAAGCCCATCCTGGAAGATGATGCGATCCTAAAGATTGGCCAGAATCTCAAATATGATGTCTCGGTTATGGCCCAGCATGGTATAGCCATTAGCCCGATTGACGATACCATGCTGATGAGTTTTGCCCTCGATGCTGGTCGCAATTCGCACGGCATGGATGATCTTTCACTCCGTTTGCTGGCCCATCAACCCATTGCGTTCAAAGATGTGTGCGGCACCGGCAAATCGCAGATAAGCTTTGACCAAGTCCCGCTGGACCGGGCCACCGCTTATGCCGCTGAGGACGCCGATGTGACCTTACGGCTTTGGCACATCTTGAAGCCGCGCCTCGTACAGGAACGATCGACCACGGTCTATGAAACCCTTGAGCGCCCTTTGGTGCCGGTGATTGCCGGGATGGAGCAGGCAGGCGTGAAAGTCGATGTGGCCGAGCTTTCGCGCCTATCGCTTGACTTTGCCCAACGCATGATTGGGCTTGAAGCCCAAGCCCATGAACAAGCAGGTGAAATCTTCAATCTGGGTAGCCCCAAACAATTGGGTGACATCTTGTTTGGCAAAATGGCTCTGCCCGGCGGCAAGAAAACCGCGACTGGCCAATGGGCGACAGGGGCTGATGCGCTGGAAGATCTGGCCGCCCAAGGTCATGAATTGCCGCGCACCTTGGTCGATTGGCGGACTTTGGCCAAGCTTAAGAGCACCTATACCGACAATCTGAAGGATGCGATCGATCCCACAACGGGCCGGGTCCATACCTCTTACAACATGGTGGGCGCAGCTACGGGGCGGCTGTCCTCAACCGACCCCAATTTGCAAAACATCCCCATACGCACCGAGGAGGGGCGCAGAATTCGCCGTGCCTTTGTGGCTGAGCCCGACCATGTTCTAATTTCGGCGGATTATAGCCAGATTGAGCTGCGCCTGCTTGCCCATGTCGGCGATATACCGCAATTGAAAAAGGCCTTTATCGAAGGCTATGACATTCACGCCATGACGGCGTCGGAAATGTTCGGTGTGCCGCTGGAAGGCATGGATCCAATGATCCGCCGCAAGGCTAAGGCGATCAATTTTGGCATCATTTACGGCATTTCTGCCTTTGGTTTGGCGCGTCAATTGTCGATCCCGCAGGGTGAAGCGCGCGATTACATTGCCACCTACAAGCAACGCTTCCCCGGTATTCAGGCCTATATGGACCAAATGAAGGCCATGGCCCGGGAAAAGACTTATGTCGAGACCATCTTTGGCAGACGATGCTGGGTCCCCGGCATCAACGCCAAAAGCCAAGCCGAGCAGGCCTTTGCCGAACGCCAAGCCATCAATGCGCCCTTGCAAGGGGCAGCGGCCGATATCATCAAGCGCGCCATGATCCGCCTGCCAAAAGCGCTGAAAGACGCGGGATTACGGGCCAGAATGTTGCTGCAAGTGCATGACGAGCTTGTATTTGAAGCGCCTTCAAGCCAAGCCGATGCGACATGCGCTCTGGTTGCCGATGTGATGGAGAAGGCTGCCTTGCCGGCAGTGGCCTTGTCTGTGCCTTTGGTGGTAGAGGCACGCGCCGCACTCAATTGGGCTGAGGCCCACTAAACCAATTAGCTCCCTCAGGGATTTGTACCGATGAAATTCACTTTGTCTTGGCTGCAGGATCATTTAGCCACCGATGCTCCCTTGTCCGCCGTGCTGGACGCCATGACCATGGCGGGCCTAGAGGTCGAACATTGGGAAGATCCAGCTGACAAACTGAAAGCTTTTTCGGTCGCAAAGATTGTCTCTGCCGAACGTCACCCAAATGCCGATCGCTTGCAGGTTTGCCAAGTTGAAACCTTTGAAGGCATGAAGGAAATCGTCTGCGGCGCGCCCAATGCGCGGCCAGGTCTTACGACCGTTTATGCACCTTTGGGCACCTATATTCCCGGGAGCGGCATCACCTTGGAACCTCGTGCCGTGCGTGGCGTGGTCTCAAACGGGATGCTGTGTTCTGCGGCCGAACTTGAAACAGCTGAAGAAAGCGATGGCATTCTTGAGTTGGATGGCGCTTTAGCCGTCGGCACCCCCGCGGCGGCTGCATTAGGCCTTGCCGACGCCGTCATCGACTTTGAAGTGACGCCAAACCGCCCCGATTGGCTGGGCGTCGTGGGCATTGCGCGTGAACTGGCTGCAGCGGGGCTCGGCCAACTGAAAGATCATTCAGTTAAGCCTGTCGCAGGGACTTTCCCTTGCCCTGTTGCTGTCACCATCCAGTCGCCTGAGGCTTGCCCAGCTTTCGCAGGTCGTCTGATCAAGGGCGTGAAAAATGGCCCCAGCCCTAAATGGTTGGCGGATCGTTTGCGCGCGATTGGCCTGCGTCCGATCAACACGCTGGTCGATATCACTAATTTCGTTTCCTATGACCGCGCGCGCCCGCTGCATGTTTATGACGCGGCGAAGCTTTCCGGCGGCATTGTCGCTCGCATGGGTCAGGCTGGCGAGAGCTTTGTGGCGCTCGACGGCAAAAACTATGAGTTGACCCCTGCCATGTGCGTGATTGGCGATGCATCCGGCCCATTGGGATTAGGTGGGATCATGGGCGGCGTCTCGTCCGGTTGCTCGGATGAAACCGTTGATGTTTTCGTTGAAAGCGCGCTGTTTGCGCCGCTTAACATAGCCCAGACCGCACGCGCCTTGGGCATTCAATCAGATGCCAAGTATCGGTTTGAACGGGGCGTGGATTCTGGCTTCATGGTCGATGGGCTCGAGCTTGCCACTGCTATGATCCTTGAGCTTTGTGGCGGGACGGCTTCGGAAGTGGTTGTTGCAGGCGAAGTGCCAACTGCACCTGAAGCCGTGCCCTTCGCGACCAAAGAAGTTCACCGCCTAACAGGTTTAGAGCTTAGCGACGGCGAGATTGACACCATCTTGTCCGCTTTGGGCTTCACACCTGAAGTGACCGGGGCTGGCACGCGCAAAGTTGGCGTACCAAGCTGGCGCTGTGATGTAGCCGGTTCGGCTGACCTTGTTGAAGATATTGCTCGCATTGCAGGCTTTGATCGCCTGCCAACAGCCAAACTACCAGAGCGCAAAGGCCGGAAAGAACCCCTGCTGACGCCTGCGCAAAACCGCGTCCGCGTCGGCCGTCGCAGTTTGGCCGCCCGCGGCTGGATGGAGGCCGTCACCTGGAGCTTTGCCAGCCGCGCGACATGCGAGCTGTTTGGCGCGGCACAAGGCGGCGGGGCCTTGGTTTTGGCCAACCCCATCGCCTCCGACTTGGATTGCATGCGCCCCAGCGCTTTGATCCATTTGCTCCTAGCGGCACAACGCAATGCCGACCGCGGCTTTGGCGACCTCGCTTTGTTTGAAGCCGGCCCGATCTATAAAGGTGATGGCCCCAAGGATCAGGAAATGGTCATTGCTGGGGTCACGCGCGGGGCAATTCGTCATTGGAGTGGCACTGAGAAGCCAGACGTCTTCACGGTAAAGGCCGATGTCTTGGCCATGCTGGATGCGATGGGCGCGTCGACCGGCGGCATGCAGACAGTTCA
>JBEIEG010000279.1:0-3627 GCA_040383035.1 Hyphomonadaceae bacterium
AGCAGGGTTTCGGTATCCAAGCGGCGGAACTCGCCAAGGCGCAGGGCGCGCATCTCTTTGCGTAGGCGCGTCAATTGGCGCAGCCAGACAAACTCTGGATTGCTGTCATTGGCTTTCGACCAATCCATCGGTGCGCGGTTCATCGGGTCATCTGCCCCTTCTAGCCCCACTTCGACACCATAATAGAGGTTAGGCGAACCGGGCAGCGTGAACTGAAGCACTTGCGCCATTCGACGATTGGCCAGGTCTGGCAAGCGATTGACCAAGCGGGGGCGATCATGATTGTCCAACACAATCCACGACCGCAACAGGCCTTCATAATCGCTGTCGGTCACCATGCGCTCTAAGATCTTAGCGGCTTGGCGGCCCGAGACTTTGCCATCGACAAGCTCATAAATCACTTCACCAGCGGTGATGTTCAACATCCCATCCATCGGCCCCAGCCATTGTTCTGGATAGTTATAAATCTCACCCAGCATCAGAGAGCCGGGCTTAGCGCGATGAGCGGCCTGTGTGGCATCGCCCAGGAACTTGAAGCCAATGTCATAGGCGACATCCAACCGCCAACCATCAACCCCATCGCGCAACCAGCCTTGAATGACCGAATCCGGGTCGCCAAACAGACGCGCCTGCACGGCAGGTGTCTCCCATTTCACATCGGGCAGATTGGCAATATCCCACCAGCCGCGATAGCCCATCTTGTATTCTGGACCGATAAAGTACCAATCGCGGTAAGGGCTTTTGGGGTTTTTAAGCGCGTCTTGAAACTGCGGCGAATTGCGCCCCATATGGTTCAAAACACCATCCAAGACCAGTCGCATGCCCTTGTCGTGGAGGCCTGCTGCCAGCTTTTTCACATCGTCGCGCGTGCCATATTCGGGCGAGACTTTGAAATAATCATTGGCGTCATATTTGTGATTGGTGAAAGCGTCGTGGATTGGCCCCAGATAGAGGACGTCCACATCCAGACTTTTCACATAGTCGAGTTTGCTGGCGAGGCTGTCGAGATCACCGCCCCAGAAATCCAGCTCATGCGTCCACAGGCCCTGCTCTGGCAAGAGTTTGCCGCGGGTTGGCGTTTTAGACCAAGGTTGCAACGTGCGAGGTGCCGCATAAAGGGCGCGCTTGGCTTCTAAATCGTGCGATGGTGCGAACCGATCCACCATCACCTGATAGACCACCGGGCCAATGCGCCAATCGGCTTCACGTGCGGCAAGCTTAGGTGCCAGCGCCAGATCATGGGGATTTGCAAACGAGATGGCTTCAGACACTTTCGGACGTTCCTTTTGTTGCACTGGGCGCGGCGTTTGAGCAAAAGCCAAGGTGCTGACAAGCAAAACACTCGCCGCACAGGCACCTGTGCGCAGAATCATTTTCCAGCGATTCTCAAGCATGTCGCACTCCACCCAGATTCTTGTTGTTTTCCTACATAGTGCCGGACACTGTCTGAAATGCAAGTGTGCGTCATGCGGCTCGACCCCTGCTTCAAATAGGCTTAGAGCAGAAGTTAGCCCTATCTGTTTGTGAAGAATTAAAGAAACTTGGCTTTAAATTCAGATGGATTGGGCCACCAAGCAGGTATGAAGGTCGCAAGACACAAGAGGCTTAGAATGACCCCACTGGGACTGTCACGATGAACCGGCGCTGGATGATTTTGGGTGGCACAGGCCTTGGCGTTGCGGCTGGCTGGGGCATTTGGTCTTGGTTTTCGCGCCACAGGGGCCGAGACGCCAATCCGCCCGCGCCTGATCCAGCCCCTGCCCAGCCGACGCCTGCACCGACGCCAGCTCCAGCCAAGCCAGAGGCGGCCAAAGCGGGCCCTCCTAAGTCTTCCATCCGGGAAGGCTTGATCAAAGACCCTGCCGTGCGCGAAAGCCCCGAAGCAGCTGTTGCGCGAGGAACCGGCCTTGCTTGGCGCAAGCCGCAACTGGCTGAAGTGGTGACGCCCGATAAATGGTTGGCGGTCCGCCCGTTAAGTGAGCCGGGCTTTGCCGCCCGTGCTGGCAGTGGTGTTGACATTACCGATGCCGTTTTTCGAGCTGTGGTTGGCGAACGAGAGCTTGCCTCTGGCCCCGTCGTCTTTGCCATTCGCGGCGCGGTATCAGACCGTGCAAGCAATCCTTACGCTTCAGGCCATCGGCTAACCATCGTTGCACCCGATCATCTGAATTTCTGCTGCACGATTGGCGTTTGGGATCCAGAAACCAAGCAATTATCCACTTATGCAGCCTCAACCGTGCCAAACCGCACGGCCATTGTCTCATCGGCTTTAGGGGTGCAAGCTGCCAATATGTTGCTGCCGGGCGTATTCAATTACGTGCCTGGCTCGCACTCCAATTATAAGAAATACGGCTTTCCCTTCTCGATCATCGGTGCGCTTCGCCAGAACGGTCCGAGCGGTGGGGCGGGCTCGCTAAAGGTGCTGCGCGCCACCACGCCCCAAGGCATGCAAGGGGCCAGTGTCTCCACCACCACCGACGACAATATCCATTGCGCGGAGACCCCCTTACTCGAGCCTTATGACCGCTTTTCTTCCGAGGGCTGTTTGGTGGTGGCTGGGCGCTATACACCTCAAGAAGGCCATACCGGGCCTTGGGCGCGCTTCTTGAAAGATGGAAAGTTTAAAGGCCGATCGAAAGTCACGGTCATTTTGGCCAATAGCACGCAACTGCCAGTCGTATGATCGGCTTACCTTAACAGAGTGACCTAAGTGGGCTATGACGCGCGCCATGAACATCGCCCACGCCCTTTTTGCCCTGTTTCGAATTATCAGCCCGGCACGCCGCTGACTTCGTCTCCGCGTGCCGGGAAGACATCGCCACAAAATCAAGTCATGACACGCCTGCCGTGACACCACGCAGCGCGCTTAGCTAAAGACCGGACCGATGACCACAGAACCACGCGACTATCGCCCCACCATCTTCTTGCCCGACACCCCTTTCCCCATGCGCGCAGGCCTGCCGCAGAAGGAGCCTCAAATTGTCGCGAAATGGCAAGCAGAAGACCTCTATGGGCGCCAGCGTAAAGCCAGCGCAGGGCGCACGCGCTTTGTATTTCATGACGGCCCGCCCTATGCGAACGGCAACTCCCACATCGGGCACTCGCTGAACAATAGCTTGAAGGACTTTGTCTGCCGGTCGCGCCAAGTCTTGGGTTTTGACGCGGACTTTGTGCCCGGCTGGGATTGCCACGGTCTGCCGATTGAGTGGAAAGTCGAAGAAGAGTTTCGCGCCAAGGGCCGCAAGAAGGACGAAGTGCCAGCCGCAGAATTCCGCGCTGCCTGCCGCGTCTATGCGCAAAAATGGGTCGATATCCAAAGCGGTGAGCGCCAGCGCATGGGCCTGATGGCTAATTTCGCTAATCCTTACCGGACGATGGATTATGAGGCCGAAGCCACCATCGCCGAAGAATTCCTGAAAGTTGTCAAAACTGGCCTCGTCTTCCGTGGTTCTAAGCCCGTGATGTGGAGCCCGGTGGAGCGCACCTCGCTGGCCGAGGCCGAAGTTGAGTATCAAGAAAAGGTCAGCCCGACGATCTGGGTGAAGTTTCCGATCCTGACTGGCCCCGCCACAGGTGCCAGTCTGATCATCTGGACCACCACGCCTTGGACCATCCCCGGCAACCGCG
>JBEIEG010000280.1:0-3608 GCA_040383035.1 Hyphomonadaceae bacterium
CAACTTGTTCGACAACAAGTATGAGATCGCTGACTACGGCCGTAACATCACCAATGAAGAGCGTTTGGTCGGTGGTATCGACTTCAACAACTTGACCGGCTTCAGCAATGCGCCCCGCATTTGGGGCGTCGAAGCGAAAGTCAATTTCTAAGCTTTTAGCTGGAATAATCTAACTTGAATGAGCGGGCCTGACAGACCACTGTCGGGCTCGTTTTTTTGTACAGCGTGACAGTGGCGACTTGTGGGTCATCCTCCGCTATAGTGCTTCCTTGCATGGGGGGATGCGCGTGATCGCTTTGTTCGGCGATATTCATTCAAATATCCAAGCGCTTGAAGCGTGTTTGGAAGATGCCGAAGCGCACGGCGTCACCCGTTATGTTTTTCTAGGCGACTTTGTTGGCTATGGCGGAGACCCCGGCAAAGTGTTGGCAAAGATCGAGGCCATGGTCTCGGACGGTGCCGTTGCGGTTAAAGGCAATCATGATGATATGGCCAGCGACTTTGATCGCGAGATGAACGAAACCGCCGCCAGTGCCGCCAATTGGACGCGCCATCAATTGTCGAAAGAGCAACAGAAATTTCTCGACAGCCTCCCCATGGTGATCGAGGACGAAGACCGTCTCTACGTGCACGCCGATGCCTCAGCGCCTGAAAAATGGCGCTATGTCACCGATTGTGCGAGCGCGCAATTGTCGCTTGAAGGGACTCAAAGCCGCATCGTCATCTGCGGCCATGTGCATCAACCAGCGATCTATGGCCAAGCCAGTGATGGGTCGATCTCGCGGTTTGTGCCCGGCGATGAGGCGAAAGTCCCCCTCCTAAGTTCTCGGCGCTGGCATGTGGTTTTGCCAAGTGTCGGCCAGCCGCGAGACGGCAATCCGCTTGCGGGTTATGGGCTCTATGACCCAGTCAGCCGTCAGCTTGAGTTTCGGCGGCTGCCGTATGATATCGATGGGGCCGCTGCTTCTATTCGGGCCGCAGGCTTACCCGGCCGATGGGCTGACCGCCTGCATGTGGGACGCTAAGTCATGGGTGCGTCACACCTGATCGAAACCGGCATGGTGATTGACGGTTTTGGCATCGGTGAAATTGTGCATCGGGGCGGCATGGCGGTGCTTTGGCGCTGCACCCATCCTGAAATCCCCTTCCCGCTTTTAATGAAAGTGCCTCGGCTCGCCGATGGTGAAGACCCTGCGGCCATCGTCAGCTTTGAGATGGAGCAAATGATCCTGCCGCGCTTGTCAGGCCCGCATGTGCCCAAGACATTTGGCGTTGGGGATTTTTCCAAGCAGCCCTATATCGTGGTAGAGGAGATTGCGGGCGAGACCCTGCTGCCGAAGCTGAAAGAATTGCCCTTGCCGGCTGCCGAAGTTGCCCGCATTGGCATCGCCTTGGCCACAGCCCTCGACTCCCTGCACCGCCAAAACGTCATCCATCTAGACCTCAAGCCCTCAAATGTCCTGTTTCGTGCCAGTGGTGAAGCTGTTCTGATCGACTACGGTCTTTCACACCACACCGATTTGCCTGACCTGATGGCCGAGCAATTCCGGCTGCCTTACGGCACCGCCCCCTATATGGCCCCAGAGCAAGTTTTGGGCGTGCGCAATTACCGTCGTTCAGACGTGTTCGCATTGGGGGTACTCCTCTACTTCTTTGCAACAGCTGTGCGCCCGTTTGGCGATCCAGTCAGCCTCAAAGGCCTAAAGGAGCGCTTGTGGCGCGATCCGATCCCGCCGCGCCGTTGGCGGGATGACATCCCAGCTTGGCTGCAAGAAGTCATTCTGCGCTGTCTCGAGCCCAATCCAGAACAGCGCTACCCAACAGCCGCTCAAGTCGCCTTTGATTTGAAGAACCCCGATCAGATTGTGCTAACCCCTCGCGGTCAGCGCTTGCGGCAGGATTCCTGGCTCACGGCATTTCGGCGCAAACACAACCGCGAGACCTATGCCCCAGCGCGAAAGCTGGCAAGCCAAAGCAAATTTGCTGCTGCACCCATCATTTTGGTGGCGCTGGACCCGACCACGATCAACGGCCCGCTGGGCCGAGCCTTACGCGACAAATTGCAAAGCACTTTGGCGGCCACGCCGCAGGCGCGGGCTGTGGTGATGACGGTTTTGAATAATAGTGTCGCTGCGTTGGACCAAAGTCCGGTCGTCACGTCGCCCAATCGGCATGTGGCGCGCATGGTTGCCTTGAAGCAATGGGCCAAGCCCTTAGGACTGGGCGAACAAGCCATCTCGTACCATGTACCCGAAGCTCTCAATACAGCAGAGGCTATCTTGGACTATGCCCGCGCCAATCATGTCGACCACATCATCATGGGCGCACGCGCTGAGAGCGCGGTTCGGAATCTACTGGGGGCGGTTTCAGCCCAAGTTTCTGCCCACGCCCCGTGCACCGTCACGGTGGTGCGGCGTCGGGAGTGGCCAACTGCGGATATGCCTTCTGAAGAAAAGCATTCATAGGCTTCGCAATTTGTACCTAAGCAGGTTATGAAAACGCCATGTCACACAATAGCTTTGGCCATCTCTTCCGTGTTACCACTTGGGGCGAAAGCCATGGGCCGGCGCTTGGCTGCGTGATTGATGGCTGTCCGGCCGGTATTCCTCTCACGACGGAAGATATTCAAGGCGATCTGGATCGCCGCAAGCCTGGCACCAGCCGCTTTGTTACCCAAAGGCGCGAAGCCGATGAAGTGCGCATTCTATCCGGCATTTTTGAAGATGATCGCACGGGTGGGCCTGTCACCACGGGAACGCCGATTAGCTTGATGATCGAAAACACGGATCAGCGCAGCAAGGACTATTCCGACATCCGCGATAAATGGCGGCCCGGGCACGCCGACTATACCTATGACGTCAAATATGGCGTGCGCGATTATCGCGGTGGTGGCAGGTCCAGCGCGCGCGAGACCGCTGCGCGGGTCGCTGCAGGCGCTGTCGCTAAAAAGGTCTTAGGGCCAGAGATCACGATCCAATGCGCGCTGATCCAAATCGGCCCGCACAAGATAAATCGCGCAAATTGGGACTGGGCGCAAACCCGAGAGAACCCTTTCTTTGCCCCAGATAGAGCAATCGTTCCGGTTTGGGAGGCTTATCTCGACGAAGTCCGCAAGGCGGGCTCGTCTACCGGGGCTATCCTCGAAGTTGTCGCGTCAGGCGTGCCTGCAGGCTGGGGTGCGCCGATCTACGGCAAGCTCGACAGCGATCTGACCGCCGCCCTGATGTCAATCAATGCGGTCAAGGGCGTTGAAATTGGGGCAGGCTTTGAAGCCGCGATATTAAGCGGCGAAACCAATGCTGATGAAATGCGCCTTGGCCCCGATGGAGAGGTCATTTTCGCTTCCAATAATAATGGCGGAATCTTAGGCGGCATTAGCACGGGCCAAGACATTGTCGCCCGTTTTGCGATCAAGCCGACTTCTTCTATCTTAAATGAAGTCAATAGCTTGAACCGCGATCTTGAGAAAGTTTCGCTTCGGACAATTGGCCGCCATGACCCTTGCGTGGGCATCCGGGCCGCCCCAGTTGGAGAAGCGATGATGGCATGCGTTTTGGCAGACCATATGCTGCGCCATCGCGGTCAAAAGGGTGGTTAAAGCAGATGGG
>JBEIEG010000281.1:0-3586 GCA_040383035.1 Hyphomonadaceae bacterium
AGTCCGTTAATCTGGCCCACCTCATCTGGCGCGCACCACGCGCCCCGGCCCCTCTGCTTTCGGGCAACAAGGTGCACCCCCGGTGGTTTTCCGCGCGGGGCTATGGGTGTTGGAAGTTAGCAAAAAGCGCTGTCATCCCGGACGGCGTCAGCCGATCCGGGACCCCAGACCGCAAAGTCCACTGGGGTCCCCGCTCTGCGCTTCGCTTCGGCGGGGATGACGTGCCGGGGGGTGAAGCACACGGTTATGATCCCCGCCTCACCTCATCGGCACCGCTTTCCAGAAATAGCGCGTAAAGCCGCGTCGGTCGTCCCATTCTTTGACGCGAAACGCCATGCGAACCTCGGTGCCGCTATCGATCTCGCCGGGCTCAACATCGGCGATGTCCATAAAAATCCGGCCGCCACCTTCAAAGTCGATTTGGCCATAATGATTCGGTGGGTTCATCGAATAGGTCAGATAGTCCGCTGAATAGGTCAGCACTTTGGCAGCACGTTCCGCAAATTTGTATGGTTCTTGGCTGTCGACTTCGGGCGAATTCGGAGCAACGGAAATGCGCGTACGCGGATATTGCACTGTACCCGTCACCTGACATTTACCGCCAACGAGGCCTAAAATGCCGTCATTATAGCGATAGAGCGTCGTCAAGGCGGTCTTATTATCCTTCTCCGCCCGCATGCCCTTATCCCACTCAACCAAGCCATTGAAGACCAGATATTTCATATAGCTGGTCTCTTCCTTCCGGTTGGCGAGCCAGCCAGACAGCCCTAAACGAGGTTTGAACTGGGTGATCGCGTCTGTCACCTTAAAGACCAGCGCCTCACAGCCTTGCCCAAATTGCGCCACCAAGATCGTCTGCCCAGCTTGCGCCTTCTCCAAAACGCCAGCCAACATCAAAAGCGCGTGGGCGCAGCCAGTTTCGCCCACGATTGTACCCAGATTATCGCACACGGCTTCAGGCTTAAGACCTAAGCGCTTAGCGATGCCCTCGGCGATGCCCTTAAAGGTGCTGGGCAGTATGAAGTGGTCGACAGCAGAAGCCTCAAGCCCTGCACTTGCCAAAGCTCGTGTCAAAACCGGTGGCACGATCTTCATATAGCCTTCGTCGCGGATCCAGCGTTCTTCCCATTGATAATCAAAGGCCTCATCAGCACCGCGAAAATGATCGACAAAATCCACCGTGCTGGCAGCTCCACCAATCCATTCAGCCAGCACATTCTGACGACCCACCACCATAGCCGCGCCGCCATCCCCATAGTCAAACTCTTGCGCTGAAACAGCCTTCGGCACGCGCCGATCACCTGCGGCTACCAAGAGACTGGGATTGGCACCCTCGGGCGCACCATTGGCGACGCACAAGGCTTGGGCCAATGCCGTCATGCCAGCCTTTTGCGTACCAGAGATGTCCGCGGCTTGGATTGTGGGTTCCAGCGTCAAAGCCGCTTGCACAATGCCAGCGTTCAAGCGGTCAACGAACGGGGCGGTGGTGGAGGCAAAATAGAGCGCCTTGATGTGCGAGCGGTCATCGTCTGGCCCCAAGGCATCGCGTGCTGCTTCGACGGCAAAGGTGATCGCATCCTCGTCCCAATTGCCAAAGGCACGCTCACCCTTCGCCTTACCCATCAAATTAGGCGCGAGCCACGCATTGGTCTGAGCCATCGCTTTCTTCTGCAAGCGCAGGCGCGGCACATAGGCTCCAAAGGCTGTAATCCCAATCATCGCGCCATCTCCCCAAGCCTTGTTATTCGTTCTTGTATCAGTCCATTTTGGCGCGAGGTCGTGCCGTTTTCAAGATGGCGGGATCAATTTGGTGAGGTTGGCAGCCGCAGGCATGGAAAAGCTCCGGAACTTCTTCAAGATCGCCACTTTTTTCATGTCGGTTGGATCAACTGCGGCAATGACTTTGCCGAACCCATCCAAACGCGACTCACGAATCCATTCACGCAATTTGGGGTCTTGGCTCCACGCCAATTGGTTCATCATGTTGCCCAGCACCGCGCGGGGATACAGGTCCAAGGTGCGCGGCAAGGGAATTGATCCGCATAGGCCATTCTTCGTGGTATCATCCTCGTAATTGGCCTCAACATAGGCGGTAAGTGCCGCGCTGAATGCAGGCTGAGGAAGGCGGATCATTTGCGGCACGATCAAATCACCTTGGAATACGGGCACAGCGGGTCGGTCTTCCACCGCACTGGCGGAGCAGTCGATGAAGAGGGTTCCTTCACAAAACGCCTCCTGCCCCCCCTCAAGCACCACCGAGGTCGGGCTGATCGAGGTAACACGGCCTTTGCGGATCACATGCTTGATGCGGGCAAGCTGCGCCACCTCACCGGTCGAGACGGTGGCATAGCGATGAATTGTCGGGCGCACATTCGGGTCAATCCGCAACATGACACCGCAGGCTTCCAAGCGGTCAAACAAATCGTCGACATCGGTCGCCATTGCACAAGCTTCCATCATGTCGGCTTGGCCGGCGATGGTCTCCTCAAAAAAGTCGATACCGGGTTGGGTCTTCAGGCGATTGAGGAGCCAAGAATCGCGCGGCATGATCCAGCTGATCGACTCAGGGTCTGCACCCGAAGCCAGCAGCCAGCAGGCCGCATCCATCCCGGTCTTTCCAGCGCCAACGATCACAAAATGCTTTGGCATCCCTTGGCGGCGCTTCCACAAGTGCGGCAACTCATTGAGAGGTACAAAGTCAACGCCGGGCTCAACAACAAATTGCGGCTTGTGGGTAGAAGGAACCGTGGTTCCAAAATACGTGGCATCGACAGTCTTCTTGCGGATATGAACCTGGGTTTCCTTACCCGACAACAAGGATACAAACCGGCCGTCCCCTTGGTAATTCGACATCGGAAAATACTGGACACGACCGCTCGCCAGCAGGCGCTGGCTCATCACCTTCTCGAAATAGCCACTGACTTCAGGGCCAGATGCGAGCTCATAGAGACCTTGATTGATCCCGGTTTCATCGATGCGATCGCCGCCCAAAGGCAGCGAATTCACCCCATAAAAAGCAGAAGGCTGGTGCAAGGAAACAAAGCTATAAGCATCGTTCCAATGGCCGCCGGGCTTGCCGTGGCGATCAACGATGGTGATGTGGGCGTTTGTCTCTGCCAACAACGTATCAGCAAACGCAAGGCCAACAGCCCCTGCCCCGACAATCAGATAATCGGTTTCCATGAATGGCCCTTCGTGAAACAAGCCCCTATTTCCTTAGAGGCTTGTGACAGCATTTACCACCAAGATTTCGCCTTAGCGTTGAAACCAGACTGTGCTTCGAGAACGCCAGCAACCGCAAACACGGTCTCTTCGTCTAAAGCCCGTCCAATGACTTGCAACCCCAGTGGGAGACCTTGAGAATCGAGCGCCGCAGGCACCGAAATACCTGGCAGACCTGCGAGGTTAGCCGTCACGGTGAAGACGTCATTCAGATACATCTGAATAGGGTCATCACTCTTCTCGCCTAAGCCAAACGCTGACGATTGCGCGGTTGGGGTCAAGAGTGCGTCGCATTTCTGCCAAGCCAAGCGGAAGTCCTCAGCAATCCTGGTGCGGACCCGTTGGGCACGCAGGTAATAGGCAT
>JBEIEG010000282.1:0-3579 GCA_040383035.1 Hyphomonadaceae bacterium
AGACCCTGATTTCACTGCTTGGGATCAAGCAGCCCAACTCGAAACTTGGACAATTCCTGAAACCGATGCGGTCTAGCTTGAGTGGGTGCAACCGATTGGCGCGGGACTGCGTATCAAAGACATGATCCAACGTCGCACCCTCCTCCTTTCCGCCCCGTTTGCCCTGTTGTCGGCTTGTTCCAAGGCAGAGGCAGTCTCTCCCGCCAGTGATTTGGGCGCGGCAACATCGCCAGCTGTCACTGGGCTCGCGCCGAAGGCAAATGAGGTCGTTTGGCTTCAGTTGAGGGGGACCGTTCGGACAAGCCAAGCCTTAGTCGATGTTCGCCAAGCAATTTTGCATCGGGCGCTGGTCCGCCGGGAATCAAGTGCCGGCGTCAATGAAACGAAATTCTTCGACCTGTGGCAAAGTGCGGACGAGCCGACCGTGGCAGGGCCTTCGCCCACGCGCCAATTGCGTCAGCTTCAGGACGGTACAAGTGGCTTCTGGATGGAACGTGAATTCACGCACCCAGCCGTAGCTAAAGGCGTGGAATCGTCTCGCCTGGCCCGCTCGGGTGCCAGTGTCTTGGCTCTTAACGGAAAACAGATCTGGCTTTTGGCAGGCGGCCTTGGCTCCGCTCCGACCCTGACAACCGATCAGGCTGCTCAATTCAATGTCTGGCTGACCGGCTTGGGCCTTAAGAAGCCATAGCTGCAATCGCATCGGCAATGGCGACGGTTTGCTCCGCCATGTCTCGGTGTAACAGCTCCGTCATTTTGCCGTCGACTTTCAGTACGCCTTTGCCCGCATTGGCGGGGTCCAAAAAGGCGGCGATTACGGCGCGAGCATGGGCGACCTCAGCCTCATCGGGCGCAAAGACGCGGTTGCAAGTCTCGATCTGACTTGGGTGGATCAAGGTTTTGCCATCAAAGCCAAACTCCAGGCCCTGCCAACAAATGGCTTCAAAGCCCTCAGCATTGGCGATGTCATTATAGACACCATCGATGACAGCAAGGTTGTAGAGCCGGGCTGCCGTGACGCTGGCTGCTAGGGCAAAATGAAAGGGCGCACGGTCGGCAGTTTGGCGCGCCCGTGTCTCTTTAGCGAGATCATTGGTGCCCATAACAAACGCGGCCAGGCGCGTATTGGTGCTGGAAGCAGCAATCGAAGCAATCTCAAGGATCGCACGTGGTGTTTCAATCATGGCCCAAAGGCTCATGGATGCCGCGGCCCCTAAGGCGTCCATCGCTTCACTTGCAGCGAGCACTTCGTCAGCGGAAGAGATTTTTGGGAACAGGATGCCGTCTGGCCCTGCGTCCACCGCGGCTTCCAAATCCTGGGGGCCCCAAGGCGAGGTCAGGCTGTTGACGCGGATAATCACTTCGCGCTTGCCATAGCCGCCTGCTTTCACGATCGCGGCCACGGCGGCGCGGGCCTCGTCTTTCGCATCGGGGGCAACCGCATCCTCCAAATCGAGGATTACTGCATCGGCGGGCAGGCTCTTAGCCTTTTCCAACGCCTTGGCATTAGCACCGGGTATATAGAGCACACTGCGACGGGGACGGGCCTGGGGAGCGGTCATGATTAGCCTTTCAAATCGGGTTTGACTTCTTCTAGCCACAAGCAGGGCGGTGGCGTAAAGAGCGGGCCATGCCTTTGGTCCTGATTCTTGGTTCACATGTCGCGGGTAGCCGGGTAGGTGGTACCTTGGCCAGCCTTGCTTTGGCCCAATCGCCAATGAGGATCGATCCCGTCCATGTCCCGACAACCCTTCTTGGCCGCCACCCTGGCTGGGGGCCGCCGGGCGGCGGGCCGGTCAGTCCAGACCTTTTTGCAGGGATGCTGGAAGGCATTGCTGCCAATGGCTTATTTGCTTTGGTAGACGGCGTCCTCACCGACTATTTTGCGAGCGCGGAGCAAGTCCAAATTGCTGCCCGGGCTATTGATGCCGTCAAAACCGCCAACCCCAAAGCTATGATTCTGGTTGACCCTGTCTTGGGTGACGCGCCGGGCGGGCTTTATGTCGGGCAGGGTGTTGCCGATGCGCTAGGGGAATATTTGGTTCCGCGTGCCGACTTTCTAACGCCTAATTTATGGGAGTTGGGCTATCTAACGCAGACGTCTCCAAAAGACCTCTTGCAAATTCATCACGCCGCCATGGCTTTGGGTCGACCGTCCTTGATTTCATCAGTCGAGAAGGACGGCGAAATTGGTGGCTTGTTGGTCGATGGCTCGCGAGCTTGGCTCTCGACCCACCCGAAATCTCTCGCGTCACCTAAAGGCACGGGTGACTTGATGGCGACCATGTTTCTTGCCCATTTGATTGATGGCCAACCAGCCCAGCAGGCTATGGCCCTTGCATTGGCCGGCGTGTCTTACGCGGTGCAACGTGCGCAAGATTGGGGCGCGCAAGAATTGCCAATTGTTGCTGCGGGCTATGAAGCGTGGCGGGCTGAGCCCTTGGCCTTGACCGAGCTTGGTTGAACGGTCCAAATGGCACCATGACTGATCTGGTTTCGCCTTATGTTGCGCCGGGCTTTGAGCCTGTTTTAGATGCTTTCAACGCCAACTTCGAAGAAGGCCTTGAACTGGGGGCAGGTTTCTGCGCCATTTTGGAAGGCGAGGTTGTTGTCGATCTAGTAGGCGGCCATAGCGACCGCGCTAAAACCCAAAGCTGGACGCGCGAGACCTTGGTACCGGTGTATTCAACCACTAAGCCAATAGCGGCCATGGTCATTGCCCGTTTGCAGGATCAGGGCCTGTTGAATTTTGACGATCCGATCGGGTGGCTGTGGCCCGAATTTACCGAGCACGGCAAGGACGTTACTTTGGCGCAAGCCCTGTCTCATCAGGCAGGTGTCCCCGGTTTCCCAGACCCGATTGATCCCGACCTCTGGCTCAATCCCCCCGCCTTAGCTGAGGCCTTGGCTCATGTCGCACCGATGTGGGAGCCAACCACGGCTAGTGGCTATCATCCTTTGACCTATGGCTATATCGCAGGCGAGCTTGCCCAACGTGCGCACGGCACAAGCCTTGGCACGCAGTTGCGGGTTGATGTGTGTGAACCATTGTGTATAGATTTCTGGATCGGCCTGCCTGAAATCCATCATAAGCGTTGTGCGGAAATGAGCCGACCTAAGGCCATGGCAGAATTGGGCGAGGTCTCTGAGGCCCGCCGCGTCGCCTTTATGACGCCTTGGGCATCGCCCAATCGGGGGGGCGCTGCTTGGCGTGAAGCCGAGATTCCTTCTGCAAATGGTCATGGAACTGCCCGATCCGTCGCCACACTTTACGGCGTTTTCGCGAACGACGGCAAAATCGGCAGCCATCAGATCATTTCGCCAGAAACCATGGCAGATTTCACCAAGCCAAGGATCCGCGGCCTTGATTTAGTTTTGCCTTACGAGATCGAATGGGCCGCAGGCGTCATGCGTAATTCCAATTTGCGCTACGGCACTAATCCTGAAACCTTGGGCCATTCTGGTTGGGGTGGATCTGGTGGATTTGGTGATCCTGCTAAACGCTTATCGGCAGCTTATGTCATGAACAAACAAACCCCAGCCCTATTGGGTGACGAGCGCGCCGGTCGTTTGATCCAA
>JBEIEG010000283.1:0-3574 GCA_040383035.1 Hyphomonadaceae bacterium
AGCTAAGGCAAGGGGTGAGGTATCATGAAAACATACTGGTATCGCGGCGAGCTTATAAGCCGCAACTCTAACCCCGCTGGCTTGATGTGGCAATGCTATTGCAACGGCTCTTTCATGTACGCGGATACATTGCAAGGCATCAAGCAACTGGTAAAGGGGGCGCTGGCATGAACGTCAAGGCTTGGCGCAAGGCGCGTAACCTAACGCAAGAGCAAGCTGCAACCTTGCTGGCTATCTGCCCCCGTCACTTTCAACGGGTTGAAGCTGGCCATAGGCCACTGACCCCCATGCTGGCGAGGTTGCTTGAGTTGAACTAGCCGCAACCCCATATCCAAAAGATCGACCCGGCCACCGTGCCGGGTTTTTTTGTGCCTATCGGATAGGCCTTGCCAGCCCTTGCCCGCCATTGTGCGGGCCTTTTGCGTTTATGCCATAGGGCCATTTTAAGGCCGTTTCAGGCCATGCCATTGCACCTAGCTATATCGGTAGCAGGGCCGTTGCAATTGACGCCCTAGCATGGCCCTATGGCGCTCTATAGGCTTGTTTATGGCGCTGCAAAAGTCGGGTCCTATGGCAAGGATGCCCCTTGGGGGTGATTGGAAGCCCAAATTTCAAACAGTGTCAGGCCCCAGCCATTGACTAGGAACCCAGTAAATGTTAGTAAAAATCATGTTGTTTAGAAAAGACGGACTGCCTGATGGTCGCCAATTCAGTGGCGAAAAAGCCAAGAAATCTGCCGTATCTAGGCGGTTAAAGGATGGTTTGTGGCTTTGCACAAAGTGCAAACAAAGCAAGGAACCGACGGCCTTTCCTAAATGCGGCGAGATACCGAAAAGCAACTGTAGAAAATGCCTTGGCGAAATGAATAAGCGCAACTCTGCCCTTAAGCGCCCTACTCTTGCGGCTCAGGCAGAAAAAAGAAAGGCAGAAAGAATGGCGGCGCGGCAAAGTGAACTGCTCAAATGCGAAAAGTGTGGAGAATCCAAGCCTCGCTCAGAATGGCCCAAAGAAAGTGTATCCAGTAAAGTTTTAAAATACTGCTGCTCAACCAAGGTTCGCTCACATGCAGATATTGCTCACGACTTAGCAGCGCAAACGAAAGAATGTTCAAGTTGCGGCTTAAGAAAAGGCTTTTCTGACTTCTCGCCAAACAAAGGATCGAAAGATGGTAGGCAAAAGACATGCAAGCCATGCCGTTCTGCGAAAGTTCACTCTGGCGAGTGGAACGGAAACCGAAGAAGGCAGTCTATTATCAATGATAGGTCGGATGGCTCAATCACAACTGAACTGATGAACAAAATGTTTTCCATTAAAATCTGCCCATGCTGTGACGGCTGGATGGAGCGCGATGATAAGGTGCTTGATCACATTGTTCCGCTCAAATTGGGCGGCGGACACACTGCCACAAATGTGATGGTGTTGTGCTGGTCCTGTAATTCAGCTAAACATGCACACCACCCATCTAAGTGGCTGCATATGCTGAGGCCGGAAGCGGCAGAGAGAATGAGAGTATATTATAATGGGATCGGCTTAAACTTTGACAAATGAAAACAGAAAAAAAGCTGGCTCAGAAAGTATGCTTAGGCCGGAGGTGTCTTTTCAGACATACGAAGAAGCCCGTACCCGGAAGATTTCTGCCGAAGCCGAAATCGCAGAACTGGAACTCGCCAAAATTCGCGGCACTTTGTGCATGACCAATGATGTGGTGGCGGCTTGGGAGAGTGTCCTTCACGCCTGTAAGGCCAAGTTTCTGGCCCTGCCTACTAAAGTCGCGCCAATTTTAGCAACAGAGACAGATGTTGTTGTAGCCAAGGACTATTTGGAGAACGCGATCCGCGAGGCTCTGACCGAATTGTCCAACTACCAGCCTAGCATCGACCCTGTCCGTACTGGATCAGTGGCGCAGGAGGCCACAGAGGAAACGGCGGTGGTCGAGCAGCCCAAGCGCAAGGTCGGACGCCCGAAGAAAGGCCGGACGATAGTCGTATGATCGAACAAGCCACCAGAGAAGCCGCATTAGAGTTAATGGCGAAGGCCATGCACCAGATGACGCCGCCTCCGCGTATGAGTGTGGCGCAGTGGGCTGACCATGAACGACGGCTGGACTCGCAGAGCAGTTCGGAGCCGGGTCGTTGGGTCACAGCACGGGCTGAATATCAGCGCGGTATCATGGACGCTTGCTCTGACCCACTGGTCAAAGAGGTTGTGGTGATGTGCGGTGCGCAGCTTGGCAAGTCTGAGATGCTGCTGAATACCATTGGCTATCACATGGCCCACGATCCAGCGCCAATCCTGATGATGCAGCCAACCGTGGATATGGCGCAGTCGTTTTCCAAGGACCGTGTGACGGCGGGTCTGTTACGTTCAACCCCTTGCCTTCGGGACAAGGTAAAAGATAGTAAGGCTAAAGATGCAAACAACACTACGCTCCATAAAGTATTCCCTGGTGGCGCTCTATCTCTTGTTGGTGCTAACTCTCCTAGTTCCCTTGCTTCTCGTCCGATTCGTGTTGTTCTTTGCGATGAAGTTGACAGATACCCTCCTTCTGCTGGGGAAGAAGGCGATCCAATATCCCTTGCCAAACGAAGAGCCGCTACGTTCTGGAACAGGAAGATCATTCTAGTATCGACGCCGACGAATAAGGGCGGGAGCCGGATCGAGTCCGCCTACACCGAAAGTGACCAGCGAAAGTTTATGGTTCCATGCCATGATTGCGGCCACAAACAGGTCTTGGCGTGGTCGAACGTGACTTGGACTGATGATAATCCTAGCACTGGGGCATATCACTGCGCCGAATGTGGGTCGGTCTGGTCCGATACGGATCGGCATAGGGCCGTTCGCAATGGTGAATGGATGGCAAATGCGCCGTTCAATGGTGTGGCTGGGTTCCATTTAAATGCGCTTTACTCGCCTTGGTCGGTGCTATCTGACGCCATTGAGGAGTTTTTGGCGGCTCGGAAGAACCCCATGCGGCTCAAAACCTTTGTCAACACCTTCCTTGGCGAGACATGGGAAGATGCTGGCGAGGGCGTTGATGATTATTCGGTGGCCCAGCGCAAAGAGGAGTATGAAGGCATCCCTGATGAGGTGGTGCTGCTGACGGCTGGGGCCGACGTTCAGGATGACCGCGTTGAGGTCGAGATTGTGGGCTGGGGCGCTGGGGAAGAAAGCTGGCAGATTGAATACCATGTGATTTACGGCGATCCGTCCACCACGCAGCTTTGGCACAAGGTCGATGAGGTCTTGCTGGCAACCTATGAGCATCCGTCCGGTGAGCCTATGCTGGTCCGCGCAACCTGTATCGATACTGGTGGACACCACACCCGCGCCGTTTACAACTATGCCAAGACCCGCGCCGGACACAGGGTCTTCGCCATCAAGGGTGTCGGCGGCGAGGGCAAGCCAATTGTCGGGCGTCCGTCCAAGAACAATATCGGCAGGGTTCCGCTGTATCCGATTGGCGTTGATACTGCAAAGGAAGTGCATTATTCGCGCTTGAAGATGGACGAGGCTGGCCCAGGCTACTGTCACTTCCCTGCCAAGCGGGATGATGAGTATTTTAAGCAGTTGACTG
>JBEIEG010000284.1:0-3572 GCA_040383035.1 Hyphomonadaceae bacterium
TCTGGCCCACCCTATTTGGCGCACACCACGCGCCCCGGCCCCTCTGCCTTCGGGCAACAAGGTGCACCCCCGGTGGTTTTCCACGCGGGGCTATGGGTGTGGGTGTGGCAACAACAAAAGCGCCGTCATCCCGGACGGCGTCAGCCGATCCGGGACCTCGTACCGCAAAGTCCACTGGGGCCCCGGCTCTGCGCTGCGCTGCGGCGGGGAAGACAGGTCTGAAAATCAAGAGAACACTTAGAAGCGCTTTGGTGCCCATTCTGGTCACCCAACCGCTGTTTTAATTGTTCGTGCGACCTCTGGGTCGTCAAGTGTCCGTTTTCTGCGAAAGCGGATCGCCCCGCGACGCAGCGGAGCTGCGCACTTGACCACACAGATGTCGCGCTAATCCTAGACGATCCATTTTGGTGAAACCCAGTTTCCACCAAAATGGGTCCAGACGAAAGGAAAGCCCTTAGGAGTGCGCCGACTTAATCAGTTGGTATGATTTGATGGCCAGAAAGCAGGAGCTAAACGTCCACTTCGGCTTCCAGCGCGAATTCTTGAATGAACTCGCGGCGGGGTTCCACGATGTCGCCCATCAGGCGGGTGAACATGCCGTCGGCTGTGTCAGCATGGTCGACAAAGACGCGCAGAAGCGAGCGGGCCTCTTTGTCCAAGGTGGTTTCCCACAATTGGTCTGCATTCATTTCGCCCAAGCCCTTATAGCGTTGGATGGTGATGCCTTTACGGCCGGCCGCGCGGACTGCCTCCAACAAGGCCAAAGGTCCGTGGATTTGGGTTTCGACTTCGCGGCGTTTGATCTTGGCCAAGCCGTCATAAGCACCCGCCATGGCTGCGGCGCGCTCTGCCAAGCGGCGGGCGTCCGATGAACCCAGGACATTTTGATCCAGCTTGATAGTCTCGGCGACGCCGCGCACTTCGCGCGTCATCACAAGGCCGGTGGCATCAATTGTGACAGTCCAAGTAGCTTCGCCTTCATCGGCCAACTCGTTCAGCCGCGAGGCCAAACGCTCAGCCGACTCTTGTCCTGCTCCAATCACAAGCGCACCTGCTAGCGCCGCCTGCTCAATCGCAAATGCAGGGAAGCGGGTGGCCAGACGACGGACGGAGCCTTCAAATCCTTCGGCATCTTTCACAGTGGCCACCAAATCGGCGCCAAGGCGGCCTTCGCCACTGGACAGCGTCAAAATGGCATCCGTGGTGCCTTCTTCAATGAGATAGGCTTCCAGTGCTGCATCATCTTTCAAATAACGCTCGGACCGGCCTTTCGAGGCCTTGTACAAAGGAGGTTGGGCGATGAACAAATGCCCACGTTCAATCAGTTCAGGCATTTGGCGGAAGAAGAAGGTCAAAAGTAGGGTACGGATGTGGGCACCATCGACGTCTGCGTCCGTCATGATAACGATCTTGTGGTAGCGCAATTTGTCTGGATTAAAGTCATCCCGACCAATCCCTGTCCCCAGTGCGGTGATTAAGGTGCCAATTTCTTGGCTCGACAACATTTTGTCAAAGCGCGCACGCTCGACGTTCAAAATCTTACCGCGCAAGGGCAGAACAGCTTGGAAACCGCGGTCACGTCCTTGTTTGGCCGAACCACCTGCAGAGTCACCCTCGACGATGAAGATTTCGGACTTCGCAGGGTCGCGCTCTTGGCAATCGGCAAGCTTGCCGGGCAGGGAAGCGATATCGAGTGCGCTTTTCCGGCGGGTCAATTCGCGTGCCTTTTTTGCCGCTTCACGGGCGGCAGCGGCTTCGACGATCTTGGCCATCACAACTTTGGCGAGGCTCGGGTTCTCTTCAAACCACTCAGCCAAGGTTTCACCAACGGTGTTTTCAACGGCCGGGCGGACTTCGGACGAGACAAGCTTGTCCTTGGTTTGGCTGGAGAATTTCGGGTCCGGGACTTTGATGGATAGGACGCAAGTTAAGCCTTCGCGGGCGTCATCGCCCGTGATGTCGACCTTCTCGCGCTTGGAAATACCTGACTTTTCACCATAGGCATTGATCACACGAGTCAAAGCACCGCGGAAGCCCGCCAAGTGGGTGCCGCCATCACGCTGGGGAATATTATTGGTGAAGCACAGCATGTTCTCGTGATAGCTGTCGTTCCATTGCAACGCGGCCTCAACCACGATGCCATCCTTCTCACCCTTTACGAAGATAGGCTTTTCGGTGACGCTGACGCGGTTGCGGTCAATATGCTGGACGAAGGCTTCCACGCCGCCGTCATAGCGCATGATCTCTTCATAGGGCTCTGGCCCACGTAAGTCGCGGAAGCGCACGGTGACGCCGGAATTCAGGAAAGCCAATTCGCGGAGGCGGTGCTCCAACGTCTTGCGGTCAAACTCCACCATGGTGAAGATAGTGGGCGAAGGCCAGAAGCGAACGCGCGTGCCCTTTTTCCCGGCTTCAACCGGGCCAACCAGTCGCAAAGGCGCTTTGGCTTCACCAAGGGCAAAGCTCATCGTGTGTTCAACGCCATTGCGGAAAATGGTTAGCTCAAGCAGATCGGACAAAGCATTCACGACCGAAACGCCCACGCCATGCAAGCCGCCAGACACCTTGTAGGAATTCTGGTCGAACTTACCGCCCGCGTGCAATTGGGTCATGATAACTTCAGCGGCAGAAACGCCTTCTTCGCTGTGAATGTCGGTCGGTATACCGCGCCCATCATCTTCCACTTCGGCGGAGCCATCAGGATAAAGCGTCACATTACAGATGGTTGCGTGGCCCGCAAGGGCTTCATCAATCGCATTATCGACGACTTCATAAACCATGTGGTGCAGGCCAGAGCCGTCGTCTGTGTCACCAATATACATGCCAGGGCGCTTGCGCACGGCGTCAAGGCCCTTGAGGACCTTGATGGAATCCGCTCCATAAGAGGCCTGCCCATTGGCGTCACGGCCATTCTCGTCAAAGCCTTCGGCATCAAAGACACGATTATCTTCGACTTCTGGAACGTTTGGCTTGGCTTCTGGCTCGTTATGGCTGGGAAGATCGCTCATGTGGCGTCACACTTCTTTCACTGCATCAACCGGACTGATCCCGGTGAGACTTCAAACTGGGTTGCGCGCGAACCAAACTCCTCAAACAGATTTTGATCCGTGCCCGTTAGCCAAGATTGACCTGGAAGCGCCAGTAATTCCTCACAGAGTGCGGCGCGCCGGGCAGGGTCAAAATGGGCTGCGGCTTCGTCTAATAAGACTAGCGGATTCGGCCCAGAAAAGCCCGCACTTTTTGCCGTTGGCAGCCCAGAAGCAATCCGCCGCGCTTGGGCTAAAATCAGTGTAACTACAAGGGCTTTCTGCTCACCTGTCGAGCACTTTTGAGCGGGCATGCCAGAGGGGGCATGGATCGCAGTCAAATCCGAACGATGTGGCCCATCTAAGGCTCGTCCAGCCGCCGAATCACGGGCCCGGCAATCATGCAATTGGCGCATATAATCAGCTTCTGCCTGTGCCGCATGGCTCGCTTCGCGCAGGCCGATTTCGAATAAACCTTCAAGGGCAAGGGTCGCTTTTGGAAAGGCTCCATCTGGCCGCTGGGCAATTTCACTTTGCAAGGCATCA
>JBEIEG010000285.1:0-3552 GCA_040383035.1 Hyphomonadaceae bacterium
AGCGGCTGAGCCCTTAAAGGCGCAATTGCCAGACCTGCCCGCGCGGATTGAGGCGATGATCGCTGACCGTAAGCGGCTCGAAAAAGAACTGACCGACGCCAAGCAAAAGCTCGCTCTCGGCGGCGGCGGCGGTGCTGCGGCTGCCATTGAAGAAATCAACGGCGTGAAGCTTGATGCCCGCATCCTCGACGGCATTGGCGCCAAGGACTTGCGCCCCATGGTCAATGAAGCGATCCAGAAACTGGGCGGCGGCGTGGTCGCCTATGTCGCCGCAGCAGACGGGAAAGCCGCCATTGCGGTGGCCAGCACCGTCGCCAGCGTCAGCGCGGTGGATCTGGTCAAAGCCGCTGTGCTCGCCATGGGCGGGCAAGGCGGCGGCGGTAAGCCGGACTTTGCTCAAGGTGGTGCGCCGACGGCGGATGCCGCCTCGGCTGGCCTAGACGCCGTGAAAGCGGCCATGGCCAACTAGATGAAACAGCGCGACTATCTGATCCTGATCCCAACCGATCCGACCTACGTCCCCAGCGAGGAGCAAGCCGAAGCCGGGGCCGATGCGCTGGAGGCTTTGCTGCCGCGTGCCGACGAAGTCAGCTATGACATGTTCGACGATGTGCGCTTCATCGATGGCGGCGAGGCGTTTGAAGCCATCACCTGCCCGCTCTGCGGCAAGGATGCGCAAGCCTGGTGGGAAGGCGCGATGGATCAGGCCGCAGAGACCGAGTTTGAAGACTTGGCCGTCGTGGCCACCTGCTGTGGCGGGACAACCAATCTAAACGCGCTGATCTATCAGCCAGCTGCGGCCTTTGCTCGCTTTACGCTGGTCGCGACCAATGCACGGGTCGAAACCCTCGCCCCCGAATCCCTCGCCCCGGTTGAGGCGGCGTTGGGGTGTGCGGTACGCGTGGTGCAGCAGCGGGTTTAGCCCCGCCCCAAAAATTTTTCCCCAAATACCCGAATTGGCCCTTGCGTTTGCGGTCGGGCGACCACACATGCAGCGCATGACCGACGAACACGCAACCACCGCCCCGACCGATGCTCCAGACTCCAACATGGGCTCTAGCCCTGCCCGCTTTGCGAGCTTTGAGGAGTTTTATCCGTTTTATATTTCTGAGCACCAAAATGTGATCAGCCGCCGCCTGCATATCGTTGGCACAGGCCTTGTCTGCTTGTGTTTGCTGATGGTCGTCCTTTGGGGCGTCGTGGGTGGCTTCCAATACTTGGTCGCGGCCCCAATCGTCGGCTATGGCTTTGCTTGGGTTGGCCATTATTTCTTCGAGAAGAATAAGCCAGCGACCTTCACTTATCCCGCTTGGAGCCTAATGGGCGACTTCCGGATGTTTGGTGAGACCATCACGGGCAAGCGCGCTTTCTAACCAGCCCTCGTCGTCAAGAAACACCTTGCAGGGGGCGATCATCATGCATTGCCCCCTCGCCCAAGCAGCCCTATTTTAGGGCCATGCTGATTCTTCTCTCCCCCGCCAAAAATCTCAATTACGAGCCGGTGTCGCCAGACCTGCCAGCAACCAAGCCACGCTTGGAAGCCGATATTGCAACGCTCGCCAAAGTAACGGCCAGATTGAAGCGATCTGACATCGCCAAGCTGATGCATTTGTCGGACAATTTGGCAGATTTAAACTACCAGCGCTTTCAAGCGTTTGACCCGGGCCTCGATGGACCTGATGTGCTGCAAGCCGCCTTGGCGTTTAATGGCGATGTCTATCAAGGCTTACAGGCGCGAGATTTAAGCGCCGAGGATTTGAACTGGGCGCAGGACCATGTCCGCATCCTGTCGGGCCTTTATGGCCTCTTGCGCCCGCTCGATGTCATTGCGCCATACCGTTTGGAGATGGGCACACGCCTGAAGACCCGACGCGGCGATAGCCTCTATGACTTTTGGGGCGACCGCATCTCTAAGGCGATCAATGCCGACTTAGTGGGCCAAGCTGCGCCCATCGTTCTGAACCTTGCCTCCACCGAATATTTCAGCGCCGTTTCCAAAAAGGCGTTACAAGCGCGGGTTATTACGGCGAACTTCAAAGAGATTAAGGATGGCGAGGCGCGCGTCTTGAGCTTCTATGCCAAGCGGGCGCGCGGCACGATGGCGCGGTTCTGCATTGAAAATCGCATCACCGATCCAGAAGCCATCAAAGCTTTTGACGTTGATGGCTATTGCTATGACGCGGCAAGTTCCAAAGCGGATTCGTTGGTGTTCTCGCGCCCTCAACCACCGGGCAAGGTGGGCTGAACCCTATGGCCAAGCCTGCCCTCAACATCGCGCTGCAAGGTGGTGGCTCTCACGGGGCGTTTGCGTGGGGGATTTTGGATGGTCTCCTCGAAGAAGACAGGTTCGACATTGCCGCCATCACCGCAACCAGCGCCGGGGCGATGAATGCAGTGGTCTGCGCCGATGGCTTGCGGACGGGCGGGAACGCGGGTGCGCGCGAGGCGCTGGCGCGCTTTTGGCAGAAGATTAGCACGACGCGTGGGCCGTTCAGCCCGGTCAGCCTAAACGCTATCCGCAAAGCTTTTGACCCGTTTGGCCTGTTTAAAGCCGCCAGCTTCCAGTGGTTTGATGCGCTGACAAGTGTGGCAAGCCCCTATGAGTTTAATCCTTGGAATTTCAATCCCTTGCGAGACACTCTTCAGGATGTGGTTGACTTTGAAGGCCTAGCAAAAGATCCACCATTCAAGCTCTTTATCGCCGCAACCAATGTCAAAAGTGGGCGGGCGAAAGTGTTTCGCACCCATGAGGTCAGTGCCGATGTGACCTTGGCTTCGGCCTGCCTGCCCTATCTGTTTCAAGCGGTTGAAGTGGATGGGCAAGCCTATTGGGATGGCGGCTATATGGCCAATCCAGCGCTCTGGCCACTGTTCTATGAGGCTGGCCTGCCCGATGATGTGCTTCTGTGCGCATTGAACCCACAGACACTCGACACGGTGCCAAAGACCAGTGCGGCGATCATAGACCGCTTAAACGAAATTACCTTCAACGCCAGCTTGATCGCAGAATTGCGCGCCATCGCCTTTGTCCAGCGCCTGCTGGAGGATCAGGAGATGGGCGATAAATTGAAGGACCGCTATCGGGACGTGAAAGTTCACGCCATCAAGGCAGATGACGCGCTGAAGGGCTTAGGTGCTGCGAGCAAGTTTAACACCGACTGGGACTTTCTAACCGGCTTACGCGATCAAGGACGGGCTGCTTGGAAGGAATGGTCCAACCAATCTGGCACGGCGGTCGGTCACCACAGCACAGTCGACTTGGCGAAAGACTTCCTCGACCGCTAGGCTTTGCTAATGTCTTCTTCTTCGCCTTCCACCAATACCCGGCCCTTGGTCTCTGGTAAGAAAGCGATGGCGATGAGCGCTAAGACCACCAACGGCATAATAGCGATCAGAGCGTGGCCTAGCCCTCCTAAGACTGGGATGAGGAAAGCGACCAAACTCCCACCCACGATCGCACCACCACTGGCCCCGATTTCAGATGTACCGGCAACGGTGGCGCGCGCTTTAGTAGGAATGAGCTCGGTCATGGTGGCACGAAGCGCAACGGAT
>JBEIEG010000286.1:0-3544 GCA_040383035.1 Hyphomonadaceae bacterium
CGGATTGTGTCGTGTTTGCAGTCAATTTCTTGCGCGTCGCCTGTTAAGCGGATGGAGCGGATAATCGTGCCGCGCCTTAGGGTTTGACCCGCCCCTTTGACGTCGAGATCTTTGACGAGAGCTACGGCATCGCCGTCTTTCAAGATATTGCCAACTGAATCGCGCACGACAATCGCGTTTTCCGCTTTCGTCCGCGCGGCAAGTTCTGACGCCGGCATCCATTCACCGCTGGCTTCATCATAGACATAGTCCTCGTCAGCGGCGCTCATTACAAATCCCTTGGGTCAATTTCTTAGTCACATTGACTAACAGAGCGCTAGAAAGCAAGCTTAAAAGATGGTAACTGATGTTTGAAACATCAAATAGGGTCAATCTTCATGCTATCCTCTGCTCAACTGAAAGCCGCGCGTGCCTTGTTAGGGATTGATCAGAGTCACTTAGCGGCTGCGGCTGGGGTATCCTTGCCGACGATCCAGCGGATGGAAGCCAGTGACGGCATCGTCCGCGCACAGGTCGACAGCTTAATGAAGGTGTTAAGCGCGCTTGAACGCCTGGGGGTAGAGATGATCGGGCCAGAGCAGATAAGTAGCGCACGCGGCCGGGGCGTAAGGCTGCGCGATGACTAATGCGTCGCCTGATCCATCTGAACAGGTCAGGAGTCCAAACCAACCAGATGTGCACCCTCTACTTGCGCCCACGTCAGCCGCACAGCCAAGCCGCCAAGGGCTGAGGGTTCTAGAGCCAAGTTCCCGCCGCTCGCAGTGATCAGATCACGTGTGATGGTGAGACCTAGGCCTTGTGTTCCGACGGCTTGATCGAGGCGGACCCCGCGTTCGACCGCCATCCGGCTTTGATCCTCAGAAAGGCCTAACCCATCATCTTCCACAGACACCGTCAAGGTGCCGGCGTCCTGCACAGCATGAACCTTAATCCGGTGCTTGGCATGGCGCGTTGCGTTGTCGAGCAAAGCGCCGAACACCTCAAACGCGCTATCTTCAGATAAAGGAAGGTTGCACATATCTGGAACGGCCAGATCAAAGCACTTGGAGGCACCTGCCGGTGTCCGCCCAAGCACCCGCACCAAGCGTTCAATTACGGGAAGGAGCAGACATGTGCCGCGAGAGTCCGGGGTCAGTTGCGCGCGCGCCAGCTCTGCTTGAACCGCAATGTTTAGGACAGATACGCTTTCCTGCAGGGCTGATTGTATCTTTGTGTCGCCGAGGTCACCGACCTGCATTTTGAGCGCGGTGAGCGGTGTTTTAAGCGCGTGGGCCAAGTCGCGCGCACGGTCACGGGCTCTGGCCATATCGCCACTTCGGGCATCGGCGAGCTCATTGATGGCTTGGATCAGGGGTCCAACCTCGTGCGGGTGCTCACCAGCATCCAGACGGACCTTGGCGTCTGCTTTTAAGCCTGTTAGGCGGGCACGCAGCCCCGTAAGCGGCTTTAGACCTTGAGTGACCTGAACAACAGAAGCCAAAGTCAAAACCGACCACAACAGGAATAGAAATAGCGCCAGCTCCCGCGCGAAATCCCACCGAGCTTGATTGATTACAGCATGGTCTTGTCCAACTTCGACCAACAGTTCTGGCCCGCTTGCATCGGGACGGATGGTGCGGGCGACCCGCAATAGGGTGGGCTCAAACGGACCCTTGGTTGTTGTGCTCTCCCAGGTTTTAGGCCGCGCCAACGTCAAAGCGGGCCAAGACCCATCCCATAGGGAGCGAGAACGCGCACTACCTTTCGAGCCAGAGACATACCAATAAAGGCCGCTGGCAGGGCGGGAAAAGCGCGGGTCATGCAGCGTCTGGGCCATTACGGGCCTTCCCGTCGCATCGAGGGAGATGCCCGCAACCAAGGCTTCGCCCTGACGGATCAATTCAGCGGTCACTTGGCGTTCTGTATGGCGCTCAAACAACAGGGAGAGCGCGACCCAAGAAAAGCCTAAGGCTAAGCCGTTCCAGAGGGCGGCCAATGCAAACAGGCGGACCTTAAGACTGCGGGACCTTGTGCTCATGGGGCTAAGTCCCGCAGAACATAGCCAAAGCCCCGCCGTGTCTCGATTGTCTCTGCTCCGATCTTGCGGCGAAGGCGCGCGACTAAGGCTTCGATAGCATTGGCGTCCAGCATGTCGGTACCATGGAGATGCTCGCCCAATTCACCGGCAGACAGGGGCCGCCCGCCCGCATTGGCCAAGAGGTCAAGCAAGCGAAACTCTAAGGGTGACAGGCGTATCGGCACTCCATCATAGGTCGCGTTGGTACGAAACAGATCCAGCGTGAGGCGACCGGCTGTGATCACATTGCCGGTGCGTCCAGAAGCCCGCCGGATCAATCCACGCAGGCGGGCAATAAGCTCTGGCGGCTCAAACGGTTTGGCGAGGTAATCATCTGCCCCCGCTTCAATACCCTCGACCTTTTCTGCCCAAGACCCGCGCGCGGAAAGGATGATGACCGGCATGGCGCGCCCTTCCTGCCGCCAGCGCTTTAAAACCGACAAGCCGTCCAACCGCGGCAGGCCTAGGTCCAAAATGACGGCATCGAAATCTTCGTCGCTGCCCAGTGCCCAAGCCCGCTCGCCATCGCCACAGGCTTCAACCAAAAAGCCCGCCGCCTCGAGGTTGGCCTTAAGTGCTGCGCAGATAACGGGATCATCCTCGACCAAGAGCACGCGCATCAATCGGCCTCCTGCTTCAGAATTTGGCCCGTCTTGGCAGCGATTTCCAGTTCAATCACGCGGCCCGATCGGGCGAGGATTTTAAACTCATAGACGTCTTGGCCATGGTCGTTCTCCAAATCCACTTTCACAATTTCGCCCGGCACCGCAGTAAGGGCAATGGCTTGGATTTTTAGGAAGGGCAGATTGTTGCCCGCCGGTTGGACTGGGCCTTCGTGCCGCGCTTCCTCAACCGCCCCGGCTGGCGCAGAGGATTGTTGTGGCTGCCCACAGCCAGCCAGTGCGGCAAGCATCACGACAAGAGAAGGGCAGATCAACTTCATGCCTCACCTCTGTATCGAATTAGCGCTGACATCAAGCTGACGCTTTGCTGACGATTGGGAACGGCAGGGCGTCAGCTCGGGACGGATAAGGTTGGATCATCAACAACCCCTTCAGGAGACGTAACATGGCCCTTTCAACCCCTATCCGCATCGCTCTTGGCGTTGGTGTCGCCGCACTGGCTGTCGCAGGCTTTGCTGTCGCTTCAGGCCAATTGTCGCCAGCCAAGACCACGACAAATACGAATGCAATAACCAACCAACCCACCAACCAAATCACAAATCAGATTGGAGGCAAGGATCAGGATGATCGCGACGATCGTTATGAGAGCCGGACACAAACCCGTGTGGTCGATGCCAAGACCGGCCAAGTCCTAACCGAAGAGGTTCGCCGTACCGAAGATCGTTCACGCCATGAGCGCGGCGAGGATGAGTCGCACGACCGTAACGACGATCATGGCGGGCGTGATGATGACTGAGGCCGCAGCACCCAAGGCCGACGCCGCGTCTGAGCCCAAGCCCGAAAACAAGTGGGTGAAGGTTTGGGA
>JBEIEG010000287.1:0-3518 GCA_040383035.1 Hyphomonadaceae bacterium
CGACCTTGAAGAGCCCGCCAATGTCGCAAAGGCGGTTGCGACGATGGGCTTGGAACATGTGGTGATCACTTCGGTGGACCGCGATGATCTCGATGATGGCGGTGCGTCTCACTTTGTTGCCACCATCAACGCCATCCGTGCCGCAACGCCGAACACGACAATTGAAATTCTCACGCCCGACTTTTTGCGCAAGGCAGGGGCCGCCGAAGCCGTAATTGATGCCAAGCCAGACGTGTTCAATCACAATATGGAAACAGTACCGCGGCTCTACCTCTCGATCCGTCCGGGTGCCCGCTATTATGCTTCGCTCCGTTTGCTGGAGCGGGTGAAAGAGCGCGATCCGAGCCAATTCACCAAGTCCGGCCTGATGGTAGGACTGGGGGAGACCAAAGAAGAAGTCATGCAGGTGATGGATGACATGCGCTCTGCTGGCGTCGACTTCTTGACGATTGGCCAATACCTCCAGCCAACCCGCAAGCACGCCCCAGTCGACCGATTTGTGACGCCGCAAGAGTTTGAAGCCTATGAAACCATTGCCTTGTCGAAAGGCTTTCTGATTGTCTCTGCCACACCGCTTACCCGATCCAGCCACCATGCGGGGGAAGATTTTGCGCGACTTAAGGCTGCACGTGATGCTCGTCAGGATCACATGGGATCGTGAGCCGGTTTGAGACCATCGAATTAATGCCGTTTGCGCCAGATGATCTCTTGGCACTGGTTAGCGATGTTCCTGCCTATTCGCGATTTCTGCCTTGGGTGAAGGCCTCACGCATTTCCCAACTTAAGCAAACAGCACAGGGCCGCTATTTCGTCGGTGAAGCGGTGGTAGGCTACAAGGCTTTTCGCTCTCAATTTTCGACCCACGTCGATGTGGACGAAACGCAGCGCACGGTCACGACTCGCCTGATCCAAGGCCCATTCCGCTCACTGAAATGTGTCTGGGGTTTTCGACCCAGCGAGTCCGGGACTTTGGTTGATTTGAGTTTGGATTTTGAGTTTTCTGAGCGGTTTTTAGCAGAATTACTCCGCGCCAACATGGATAAAGCTGTTTCGAAGCTGATTATGGCCTTCACAGAAGAGGCCAAAAGGCGCTACTCCCAAATAGAATAGAGATGGCCCATTAGGAGAATGCTGCGTGACAGATGCGGTTTTAGATGACCAAGTTCCAGCACCGCCTACTGCGCCTTCACCTCTGATGAAGTCTGTCTCTTGGCTCTATCCGGCCACGACTTTCCTTTCTGCAGCACTTCTTTTTACCTTACAGCCATTGTTCGCGAAAATGCTGACCCCGATGATGGGCGGCACGCCAGCGGTCTGGAATACGGCTCTTGTCTTCTATCAAGGCGCGCTCTTGATCGGCTATCTTTATGCCCATTTGATCGCCACGCATTTGCGCCCGCGCCAGCAATTGATCGTGCATGCGTGCGTGCTCGTGGTCGGGCTATTGTTCCTGCCGATCCATGTCTCGGGCTTGGTTGGCACCCCAAATGTCGAGAGCCCGGTTGGCTGGACTTTAGGCGCGCTCCTCTTGTCGCTAGGTGGGCCGATTATCGCGATCTCGGCAACCGCGCCTTTGATCCAAGCCTGGCGTGCCCGTTTGGGTGATGCGGTTGACCCGTATCGGCTCTATGCGGCTTCTAACTTGGGCAGTTTTGCCGCACTTGCCGCTTTCCCCTTCCTGATTGAGCCGATGATTGGCGCCAAGCTGCAGTCTGTTATCTGGGCGATTGGCTATGTCATCTTGATGATCGCCTTGATCGTTTCAATCTATGCAGTACCCGCTAACAGCCAAGCGCCGAAAGAAACCGCCCTGCGTAAGACGACGTGGCTGGAGCGCTTTACGTGGGTGGCCTTTGCGGCCCCACCTTCGGCCCTTCTGGTTGCCGTTACGACCCATCTTACGACCGATGTTGCTTCCGTCCCGCTATTGTGGATACCCCCGCTTGCGCTGTTTCTCTTGACCTTCGTTATTGCCTTTTCGGCCCTAGGTGACCGAATTGCAGAAGGCGCGGCACCGCTTAAATTCATGGTCATATTTTTGTTGGCCGCCGTCATGGCATCTGATGTCGACGGGGGACTCAATGGCCTACTGATCCATTTGGCAGCTTTCTTCATCGTGGTTCTGTGTTGCCACCTTGAGCTCGCCATACGTCGGCCAGAGCCAGCGCGTTTGACAGAATTTTACCTCTGGATGTCGCTCGGCGGTGTTTTGGGTGGGGCAGCAACTGCGCTGTTGGCGCCCATCCTGCTGAACACGACGATTGAATATCATTTGGCATTGGTTGCGGCTTTGGCCGTAGCCCCTTGGCAGCGGGCGGATTTGAAGTGGGCCCTGCCGGCAGTTGTGATCGCCCTAGGGGTTTCCGCCCTCTATCAGAATTCGTTCGACGCTTATTTGTGGCTGGAAGAATATCTACCCATCAAAGGTGCCGTCGAAGGCACAGAGTCGATGTTCTGGCGTGAGGCTTTGCTGATTGATCGGCCCGAATTTGCCGGAGCCGTTCTTTGCTCAATCCTCGCTTTAGCTGCCCTTATGGCGTCGCGTTCTGCCCCGCTGGTGGCGGCCATTGGCGGCTTAGCGCTTTTGTTGCCGGTGCTGACCGAAGACGGTGAGGGGGTGAAGTTCCGTGAACGGAGCTTCTTTGGCGTCTTGGAGATCGAAGACAGTGGCGAAGCCCCAACCGGCTGGCGCTACCTCTCGCACGGTACCACTTTGCATGGTGTGATGAGCCTGGACCCCAATCGTAACCGCGAGCCGATGTCCTATTATTATCGCGAGACGCCCATCGGCTCTTTGTTCGAAGAAGCCACTAATGCCAAACCTACAACGCTGCATGCTGGCGTCATTGGCCTCGGCATGGGCTCGTCTGCCTGCTATGCCAAGCCCGGCCAAAACTGGAAATTCTTTGAGATCGACCAAGATGTGGTGCGCGCCGCGACCGATCCTAACCTTGTGGGCTTCCTCAACCGCTGTGCGCCAGACGCGAAAATCATCTTGGGCGATGCACGCCTGCAGATGCAGAGCCAGCCTGATAATTGGTTTGATATTCTGTTGGTTGACGCCTTCTCCTCGGACGCCATCCCAACCCACATGATCACGCAAGAGGCCATCGCCTCCTTCATGAACAAAGTGACGCCTGACGGGATCATGATCGTCCATATCTCCAACCGCTATTTAGATCTGGGTCGCATTGTCGCCGATTCCGCCCATAAGCTGGGCTATGTGGCGATGGAAGGTAATCGCGACGGCGCAGCAGATAATCCCAATGCCGACACCAGCGTCCGCGTCATCGTCATCGCCAAAACGCCCGCACGCTTGGCGAAATATTCGCTGCCGATGTGGGAATTGATGATGCCCGGCAGAGTGCTGAAGCCGTGGACGGATGATCACACGGATATTCTGCGCGCCATATCGCCGGATGAGTGAGGGGTAATGACCTATCTCGGGAGTCTTTCTACTTAGACAGGCTTTTGCCTTGGCAAAAGCTTTGTTCGAGTTTGAGCCTCAAGCCCCTCTC
>JBEIEG010000288.1:0-3475 GCA_040383035.1 Hyphomonadaceae bacterium
CCCATGGAGACTTCGCGGGCTGGCCTACCCCAAATCGGCTCGCCTACCGAACGAAGCGCATGGGCAAACTCGCCCTCATCATGATCAGCAGAGACATAGCCCGCTTCGATATGAACAGCGGCGGCTCGGCGGTAATCGCGACGGAGGAAGGCGAAGAGGATTTCGGCGAGATAGCGGCGCTCGGCCATGCCGATCCGGCCCATAATGCCAAAATCCACCGCCCAGAGCGCACCGTCTGTGCCCAAAATAAGATTGCCCTCATGCATGTCAGCATGAAACACGCCGTGGTCCAAAGCCGCTGCCAGAAAGCCGCAAGTAACCGCGTTAGCAAGCTTAGCCCGGTCCGCACCGTCCAATGCACCGGGCTTAGTCAAAGGTATGCCCTCAACCCAGGACGTGGTCAGGACGCGTCGCGCCGTACGCTCCCAGTCAATGCTAGGGACTTTCAAATAGCCATCAGCGGCGACGATCTCGCCAAAGGCATCGCCCGCGCCCGCTTCACGGCGCAAGTCGAGCTCCTTCTCCAGCGCAGTGCGAATGGTGGCGACGAAGGCGACAGGCTCAAGGCGCCGAGATTTGGGGACGAGGGCTTGGACAAGTTTCGCAGCCAAGGCCATGGCTTTGCCTTCAGCCGCGATTTCCTTCTCAATGCCCGGACGCAACAATTTGACCGCCACTTTGCGGCCGTCTGCCAAAGTCATCTGATGGACTTGGGCGACGGAGGCTGCGGCGATTACAGAACCTAAGTCTGGAAACAGCGCCGCACGCTTCTCACCGAATGCAGCATCGAGGCTTTCTAGGGCGATGGTTTGCGAAAAAGGCTCCAGCCGATCTTTGAGGCGCGAGAGGCCTTCGGCGGCTTTGTCGCCGACGATGTCGGGTCGTGTCGCTAGAAGCTGACCAAATTTGATCCAAGCCGGCCCCAGCTTTTCCAAAGCTGTTGCCATGCGCGTGCCGGGGTCGCCACTGATGTGGCGTGACCCCAGTCGCAGCACACGCCCCACAATGCGGGCGGGCAAAGGCAGCAGGTCATAATATTCTCGCGGCAGGATCGCATCATAGCGTCCTAAGGTCCAACCGGCCCGCATCAACCGCATAAGCGCGTCAATCAAACCTTCCAGCCCCCGTGCAAGGCGGTAATGCCACCGGAGAAATTGGTATATTCGACGCGATTGAAACCCGCATCGCGGATCATAGCCGCAAAGGTCTCTTGGTCTGGAAAGCGGCGAATGCTTTCCACCAGATATTGATAGGGCTCTGCATCCCCAGTCACGGCCTTGCCAATCGGCGGGATCGCCTTGAAGGACCAAGCATCGTAAAAAGCTTCCAGTGCGCCAGTGGTGGGCTTAGAAAACTCTAGGCAATAGAAACGACCGCCGGGCTTGAGGACGCGATAAGCTTCGCGCAAGGCCTTGGGGATGTCGGTCACATTGCGAATGCCATAGGAAATGACGTAGCCGTCGGCTGAATTGTCCGGGAACGGCAAGGCTTCAGCGTCCCCCACAGCCCAGCCTAGTCCGTCCAAGCCACGCTCACGCCCTGCTGCGATCATCTCAGCATTGATGTCGACCACAATGATCTCAGACGGCGCACCACCAGAGCGCGTCCGCGCGGCATCGGCCAACGCCTTAAAGCGTCGCGCCAAGTCGCCTGTGCCGCCCGCGAGGTCCAAGATGCGTTCGCCGGGGCGCGGGTTCAATCGCGCAGCCACGGCATCCTTCCAAGCCCGGTGCATCCCGGCACTCATCAGATCATTCATCAAATCATAGCGGCTTGCGACGGCGTCAAACACACCGCGGACGCGTGAGGCCTTCTCATGTGCCGGCACATCTTGAAAACCGAAGGAAGCAGTCTTGGAGTCAGTCATTCTACCGACATAGCGCCTTGCACTCTTGTCCGCCATATCTACTAGTGCGTCATTATGCCTGAATTACCCGAAGTCGAAACTGTTAGACGAGGCTTAGAGCCCACTTTGAAGGGCCAGACCCTTGTCCGCGTGGAGGCCCGCCGCCCAGACTTGCGCTTTGCCTTTCCAGCCGGATTTGTTGAGCGCCTTGAAGGGGCGAAAGTGGAAAGCCTCGACCGGCGCGCGAAATACCTCATCGCTTATCTCAGCACCGACGAAGCCTTGATTATGCATTTGGGCATGTCGGGCCGCTTTTCGATTGTCGATGAACGCGGCGTGCTGGCCTTTGACGACTATGCCTATGACACCGGGGCAGACCCCAAGCATGATCATGTCGTGCTGCATGTCGGGACGGGTGCCAAGGTCATTTATAATGACCCTCGTCGCTTTGGCTTTATGGATATCGTACCTACTGCCAGCCTTGAGCAATCCAAGCATTTTGCCAAGATGGGCCCCGAGCCCTTGGGCAATCACTTTTCGGCCGATCATTTGGCCGAAGCACTCGCCACAAAGAAAACCCCGATCAAGTCAGCTTTGTTGGATCAAGGCAATGTTGCGGGCTTGGGGAATATCTATGTCTGTGAAGCCTTGTTCCGGGCACACATCAGCCCGATGCGCCTCTCCAATTCGCTGACTGCGTCAGAAATTGCTGCCCTAACTGAGGCCATCCGCGCGGTTCTGATCGAAGCCATCGAGGCGGGTGGGTCGACGCTTCGGGATTTTGCTGCAGCCGATGGCTCCTTGGGTGGTTTTCAAGAAAGGTTCGACGTATATGGCCGTGAAGGGCTGCCCTGCCCGCGCAGTCCGGCTGACGGTGCACCGCATGAGCCTGTTCATCGGACTGTGCAATCGGGGCGCTCCAGCTTTTATTGCCCAACCTGTCAGACCTGACACTGCCCCGCATTGTAATCTAATAATCCGTAACAGGAGTTACTCATGGCCTATGAAACCATCCTTTTGAACGTCGCGGACGGGGTTGCGACAATCACCCTGAACCGACCAGACGCTCTCAACGCCTTCAATCAACAATTGATGAATGAGTTGACCGCGTGCTTAGATGTGGTTGAAGCCCGTGAGGATGTCGGTGCGATTGTCATCACAGGCTCTGCCAAGGCTTTTGCCGCAGGCGCGGACATTAAGGAGATGGCGACCAAAACTTTTGCCGATGTCTATGGCCAAGACTTTATCACCGCCAATTGGGAGCGCGTAACCCGTTGCCGAAAACCAACTATCGCAGCTGTTGCAGGCTTTGCTTTGGGGGGTGGGTGTGAGCTTGCCATGATGTGCGACATGATCCTAGCCGCCGACACGGCCAAGTTTGGCCAGCCAGAGATTAAGCTTGGCGTAATTCCAGGCGCAGGCGGGACCCAGCGGTTTGCCCGCGCTGCTGGTAAAGCTAAGGCGATGGACATGATTTTGACCGGGCGTATGATGGATGCTGTCGAGGCCGAACGTTGTGGGATAGTTGCGCGGATTGTGCCTGCAGACACCCTGTTAGACGAGGCCCAGAAAGTGGCTAAATCCATTGCAGGTTATGGTAAGCTAGCCGTTATGGCAGCCAAGGAAGCC
>JBEIEG010000289.1:0-3469 GCA_040383035.1 Hyphomonadaceae bacterium
GCTTGGATTTGAGGACTTCTGTGTGCTGAACGGGAAGGGGGCCATCCGCAAGTATGATGGCAGTATTGAGACCAGCCTCTTCAAGCGCTTGAGCCAATTTGTAGATCCCGAGTTCTCTCTCGAAGACAGTCGGGCGCTTTTCAAGCTGATTGTGCTCAATTGCGCGATTGGAAATGGCGATGCACATTTGAAAAACTTCGGGCTTCTCTATGACAGCCTTGCAGATAGCCCGCGTTTATCGCCGGTCTATGATCTCGTAACCACAACGGCCTATCTACCCATGGATCAAATGGCGCTTACATTGGATGGGTCAACACGCTGGCCCACAATTGCGAAACTCAAAGAGTTAGGGCAGAGGCGTGCGGGTCTGACGGCCAAGCAAGCTACCGAGCAAATTGAGGCGACGGCCGCGGCATTGCTGGACCTGCGGGCTGAGCTCACGACATGGTTTAAAGACTCAGCCAATCCAGAGATTGGCGCGGCGATGGTGGCACGCTGGGAAGCTTGGGCGCAGTCTTAATCCAAATGCGAGGTACTCGCCCCCGTGCAAATCAACGGTAAATTACCTAGCTGATCCCTGCCTTGCGACAGATCTCTGTGGTGACATTCCTTCCTTCCGTTGTCTCACGCCGAACGCTTTTTGCGCGTCCGTGAACTTCGATGGTTTCAAGCCAAACCACCTCGACTAGCCAAGGAAAATTACGAAAAAACTCCAATTCCAAATGGTCCAAGTTTCAGGTGGCAGAGCAAGGGCTAAACTTGACAGGCCGTTGCCCCATTCACAAGACGCAATGCCTGCCCGACCCCTGACGACCTCAATTAGCAACGAGAGTTGCCACTTCCCAAAATAGATCGCTTGGTTCTGACCTGAGCCCTTAGGGTCCCTCGTTCTTTGTGAGAGTCCTGTTTGTTGATACCGCCAAGTTTGGTGTTTTGGAAGCGCGCAGGGAGCGATGCTTCCACATTGCGAGAGCGTACGGCGCGCAGCGGGCGCAAGCCCGCCGATCCCACTGTGGGGCATGGAAGGTAATGCGCCCCTATCTTGAGGCAATGACGCACAATGGTTGATGGTCCAAAGAATACGGCTGCATCGGTTCGTCAGCGGCTTCAGAATGTGCTGCGGCTAACGAAACGAGGCTTTTGGGTCAAAACCGAATCCGCCTATTCTTCAGCTTCTGTCAGAGCCCTCGGATTCAATACTAACTTGATTTAATGTCATCTTCATGCTACAAAAAGACCAATAAAGAGTTATGAAGATCACATATGCCAACACCTCATCATCCCTCTTCTGCTGTTCAGCGCACCTTGCGTTCGCTTGGGGCTGACCTGCGCGATGCACGCAAGCGTCGGGAATTGCCAATGCAGATCGTTGCAGAACGCGCCTTCACGTCACGCTCAACCCTGCAACGCGTCGAAAGCGGCGACCCAAGTGTCAGCATCGGTATTTACGCGGCGGTCATGCAAGCATTAGGGCTTCTTGACGGGCTTGGAACTCTCGCCGACATCAACAACGACCCGGTAGGAAAGATCTTGGCCAGCGCGGCTTTACCCAAACGCGTCCATCTGAAGTCCAAGAGTATCCGTCCATGAACGATATCGAAGTCTATGTTGACCTATCTGGCGAGACTTTCCTGGTCGGTCTCGCGCGGATTAATCGCGCGCGCGGCAATGAAACCATGGTCTTTGAGTATGATCGGACGTGGTTGGAAAGTACCAATCGATTTGCCCTAGAGCCAGGGCTTCCATTGATGCGAGGCGGGTTTTCGCCTGGCCCGGGTCATTCCCTATTCGGCTCGATTGGTGATTCTGCCCCTGATACCTGGGGGCGCCGCCTCATGCAGCGCGCAGAGCGGCGCGCTGCCCAGAAGGAAGGTCGCCAGGTTCGCACTCTAATGGAGACTGACTACCTTCTTGGGGTAACCGATTTCTCCCGCCTTGGTGCCTTAAGGTTCAAGAAAAAGGCGGAAGACCGTTATCTCGCAATCAGTCCTGGTGGCGTACCAGCGCTCCTTGACCTCGGCCGCTTGCTACAATCCAGCGATCGCATCTTGTCGGACGAAGAAACCGATGAAGATCTACAGATGATCTTTGCGCCTGGTTCCTCACTTGGCGGTGCCAGGCCAAAGGCTTCTATTCTCGATCGAAACGGAGATCTCTCAATCGCGAAGTTCCCAAAGGAGAGTGACGACTACAGCATTGAAACCTGGGAGGAGATCGCCTTGAGATTGGCGAGCCTTTCTGGCATCGAAACGCCAACACATGAGTTGGTGAAGGTCGCCGGGCGCGCCATCATGCTATCAAAGCGTTTTGATCGGTCAGGCATTTACCGGATACCTTTCTTGTCGGCGATGGCCATGACGGCCACGCGTGACGGGCAAACCGGTTCCTATCCGGAACTCGTCGACGCTCTCGGCGTACATGGTGCCCAAGCACGTCTCGACTCCAGTCAACTTTATCGCCGCGTTGTCTTTAATGTCATGATATCGAATGTTGACGATCACTTGCGAAATCACGGGTTCCTTTGGGCCGGAAAAGCCGGATGGATACTCTCACCAGCCTATGACCTAAACCCTGTTCCAACGGACCTAAAGCCCCGCATCCTGTCAACCAATATCGATCTTGACGAGGCTACCTGCTCACTCGACCTTTTGGAAAGCGCTTGTGGTTATTTCGGTTTGGGCTTGAAGGAGGCGCGCATGATTATTCGCGAAGTTGCTAAAGTCACAAAAGGCTGGCGCGCGATTGCAGTCGAGGTCGGCGCTAAGGCATCAGAAATAAGCCGAATGGCGTCTGCTTTTGAACATGAAGATTTGAATCGCGCGTTGAAGCTTTAATAAATCACGACCCGCCGTTCGCATTAGCTGGGCTTGACATAGAAGATTGCTATCAGAGAACTCACGAAAATGCTATTGTCTCTTACACTGATCTACTATTATCATATCTACGGCACTGTCTAGGCCAAGCTCGACCGACACCGCAGCCACGCTTGAAGTGCACTCATTGTTCGGGCCAGTGGGAGTTAGAGTTTCCCGGTCTGAGTCACGTTGACGGTCCAGCGATAGCCTATTGTCCGACGAAGAGACCGATGAAATCCTGCAGATGATCTTTGCGCCCGGGTCCTCGCGGGTCTGTGCTATTTTGATTGGTCACGCCTCTAGAACAACTGGCGCACGATCGGTCGGCCCTGTATGGCTCGAAGGCACCCGCCTTAAAGCCATACAGGTCGTAATTGCCGTGTGCATGGGTGCTGCCGGCTTGATGGAGATCTTTGACGATGTCTGACGCGATACATAACCGCACGTGGGAGCACTTACGGGTCTCGACGAGTGGCGCAATTATTGAGGTCGCACTAAGCCGGCCCGATGCTCGAAACGCCTTGAACGGCGTGCTGATGGGAGAGCTCACCGAGATTGCGCGTTTGCTGCGGCGTCGAACGGATGTGCAGGTGGTTATCCTCTCAGGAGGTGAC
>JBEIEG010000290.1:0-3467 GCA_040383035.1 Hyphomonadaceae bacterium
ACGAACCCACATATTTGGAGCTTGATGCTCGCAACTTTCCTCGTCGCTTCTATCCTCACCCCAATTGGTGAGTTGGCAGCTCGGGCAGCTGGCTACTAAGCACTTGAAGCTGGGGTCCACCCGGCTCGGCTTTGCCAGAATTCTTTTCCAAGCCCCACGTCTCCCCCCCAAAATCGGACGTGTTACTCTGCCGCCAAAGCTTGATGCTTTGGCGGCATTTTCATGTGCCAAACCTGAAGCTTGGTAAGAAATGAGCGACGCTTTTGTGCGATAAGGATTTCCAGATGCGGGGCCACCTCACGCCCCTAACAGCCAAAAAGGCATGTTTGTCGTGACCAAATCGGCACCAGTAGCGCTCACCATCAGCGTGATCATACCCACCTTTCACCGCCCAGACGGTGCTTTGGCGGCTGCGCGCTCAGTTTTGGCGCAGACGCAGACGCCATCGCTGGAGATCATTCTGGTCGACAATGATGCCAACCAATCCGGCAAGCCCATTGCCGAGCAATTGGCACAGGAAGCAGGCCAAACGCCCTTCACCTATGCCGTGGAGCCCGCAGCCGGTGTCGCCAATGCACGCAATAAGGCGGTTGGTTTAGCCCGTGGGACGTTTGTTGCCTTCTTAGACGATGATGAAGTGGCGAAGCCAGATTGGCTGGCGAACTTGATCCGCGCGCAACAAGAAACAGGTGCCGATGTGGTTTTCGGCCCGATTGAGGCCCGCTTGCCTGCGCAGCACACTGTACCCCACACCTATTTTCAAAACTTCTTCTCCCGCCGCCTAGACGGGCCAACGCGCTTGATTGATATCCCCTACGGCTGTGGCAACAGCTTGTTGAAGCGCGCCACCGTTTTGACCAAGGCAGAGCCCTTTAATCCTGCCGCCAATGAAACGGGCGGCGAAGATGATATTTTGTGGCGGGAGGTGGTTGCCAGCGGCGGCACCTTCGGCTGGGCATACGATGCTTGGGTTTATGAAGACGTGCCACCCAGCCGCGCAACATGGGCCTATCTAACCAAGCGCGCTTTTGCCTTTGGCCATAACACCACCGGCCAATGGTATAATCGGGCTGACAGAGACTATGTCCGGATGGTCATTTCGATGATCAAAGGGGTCGCCCAAGCTTTGGCACTGGCACCCTTGGTCGCGCTCTTTTGGATCGCGCGGCACGACCGTTTGGCCTGGGCCTATGACAAGATGTGGCGGGGCTTGGGCAAAGTCCTCTGGTTCGGCCCCTTCCGCGTTGGGTTTTATGGTGCAGCCGCACAAAAGAAGCAGCCACCGGCGCAGAAGGCTTAAGCCTTAGCCCCTTTACGCCCCGTCTTATACATCGGCGCAGCGCGGGCAGCTTCGGCATCCAATGGCCAGCGCGGCCGGGCGGGCGCATCCAAATCGTCTGAGATGCCTTGTGCCAAGCGCTCTGCCCCCGCCAAAGCGATCATGGCAGCATTGTCGCCACAATAGGCCAAAGCGGGCGCAAAAAAGGACCAGCCAAACTCCTCGCATAAGGCCTCAAGCCGGCTGCGCAAAACCAGATTTGCCGCAACACCGCCTGCGACGACAAAACGACCGGATTGTCCCTCGGGCAGCACGATCGCCGCCATGGCTTGACGGGTGCGATCCACAAGGACATCGCCTACAGCGGCCTGAAAACTCGCACACAAATCAGCAACGTCTTGCTCGCTCAACGTGCCCATTGCGGCGGCTTCCCGCGCGACAGCGGTTTTGAGGCCGGCAAAGGAAAAATCGCATCCGGGTCGCCCCTTCAGGGGCCTTGGTAGATCAAACCTCTTGGGATCACCCGTCCGCGCCGCGCGCTCTACCGCTGGACCACCGGGATAGCCCAGACCCAAGACTTTGGCCGTCTTATCAAACGCTTCGCCCACGGCATCATCAATCGTGGAGCCCAAGCGTTCACACCCATCTAAGCCCGCCACGCGCAACAATTGGCAATGACCACCAGACACCAAGAGCAACAAATAGGGGAATGGCACATCGGCCTCGAGGCGCGGCGATAGGGCATGCCCCTCCAAATGATTAACTGCGACCAAGGGCAGACCGCGGGCCAGTGCAATCGCCTTGCCTGTCAATAAGCCAACCATCACCCCGCCGATCAGGCCAGGCCCTGCCGTTGCTGCCACACCTGTCAGATCTTGAAACCCCAACCCCGCCTTGGTCATCGCCTGCAGAATCACATGGTCAATCACGTCGACATGGGCGCGGGCTGCAATTTCAGGAACCACACCGCCATAGGGGGCGTGCGCATCGATCTGACTGGCGATGATACTGGACAAAACCTGCGCACGACCATCCCGCAAGACAACCACTGCGGCAGCCGTTTCATCGCAACTTGTTTCTAGTCCAAGGACGATTTGTGGATCCGAATGGAGGAACTGTCCGCTCATGCTGGCTCCGAAGCTTGACCTGCCTTGCCACTAGGGGTGATTAGTGTGAGATGCAACGCTCTGAACTGGAACCTATCATGCGTATTGGTGCTCGCGGCTCCCCTCTTTCGTTGGCCCAGACCGGCCAACTCCGCGCCCTTCTGGCACAAGCTTTGGGAATTCCAAGCGCCGAGATCGAAGATCGCCTGCCCATCATACCGATCACGACGACCGGGGATCGGATTCAAGACCGCCCTCTCAGCGAAGCAGGTGGTAAAGGCCTATTCACGAAAGAGTTGGATGACGCCCTGTTGGAAGGCCGCATCGATTGCGCCATTCACTCTCTGAAAGACGTGCCCACCCAATTGCCAGACGGCATTGTGCTCTTGGCCGGACCAGAGCGTGAGAACCGCCGCGATGCTTTGGTAACGGTCGCGGGCATCAGCCTAGACGACCTTAAGCAGGGCGCTATCATCGGCTCCGCCAGCTTGCGACGCGCCGCACAATTGCTGCATGCCCGCCCGGACCTGACCATCGTGTCTTTGCGCGGCAATGTCGGCACGCGGCTTGAGAAGCTCAAAGCTGGCCAATGCGATGCAACCCTGTTGGCCGCAGCAGGTTTGGCACGACTGGGCTATAGCGACGTTCCGCATGTGTTGTTAGACCCTGTCGCCATGCCACCGGCGATTGGCCAAGGGGCCTTGGCCATTACGGCACGCGCAGGCGATGCAGCAACTGCAGCTGCTTTCGCCAAGATTGCTGACCCGGTAACAGAGATCGAAGTAGCTGCAGAGCGCGCTTTCTTAACCGCTCTAGACGGGTCTTGCCGCACCGCCATTGGCGCACTGGCAAGCCTTGATGCTTCTGGCACCCTGACCTTTATCGGGGAAGCCCTCCAAGCCGATGGGCAAGAGCGTTGGCGCTGCGACGGAACGCTGAGCCACGCAACAAAGGACAAAGCTGAAGCGCTGGGAACAGAGCTTGGCCACAAGGTCAAAGAAATGGCCGGAAATGCCTTTGCAGGAGCGCATGGATGACATGAAAGCCTGTGTGATTACGCGGACTGAACCCGGTGCCCATGC
>JBEIEG010000291.1:0-3454 GCA_040383035.1 Hyphomonadaceae bacterium
GCCGCGCATCAAATCGTGTTCTGTCGTTTGGCCGATCCGTAGCGCTTCAGCGACCTCGGCCAAGCGCTCCAACGCTTGATCCACGTAAGCGGCTGTGCGTTCCAAGGTACGAACTGCGGCATAAACTTCGGTGAATTTCTTACGCTCAGCCCGAGGGTCCCGCCACGCCGCGTGCCGCAAGGCGCGGGTCAAGGCTGAGGGTTCCATCAAGGGGGTGTCAGGCCCATTCGGCCGCGGTCCGGCCGGGCGGGGACTTGGTTCATGGCCAACACCGCGGCGCGTGCGCTGTGGCGAGGGATGCTTGCTAAACAACATTCTGGCCGTCCTGCTTTCGAAGAACGGCCAGCCTCGCATGTTAGCCTCAATGCAGTGTTAAGGTGCGTCTACCAATACCAGTTCAGCGTCTACAACCGCTTTAATGGTCAGTAATGGCTCATCCAAAATAGCCGCGGCATCGCGCTCATAGAGGTCGACGCCATTGAGTTCGACGACACCCTTAGCGGTTGCCAAATAGGCGTGACGGCCAGCGCCCAGATCATAGGTGACGCTTTCGCCCGCTTTCAAAGTTGCGCCCAAGACACGGGCTTGTTGGCGGATCGGCAAAGCCCCTTCGTCCTCTTGAAAGCCCGACGCCAGGGTCACAAATTGCCCCGAACGATCCCCTTTCGGGAATTTTGCTGCTCCCCAGGATGGAGCTACGCCACCCGTTTCTGGCAAGATCCAGATTTGGAAAAGCGTGGTTCTCTCATCTTCCATATTGTATTCGGCGTGGGTGATGCCGGTTCCGGCACTCATGACCTGAACATCGCCCGCCTCTGTACGACCGACATTGCCTAGGCTGTCCTTATGGGTGATCGCACCTTCGCGCACATAGGTGATGATCTCCATATCTGCATGGCCATGGGGATCAAAGCCAGTGCCGGGGGCAATCTCGTCATCATTCCATACCCGGATCGTGCCCCATTGGGTGCGCTTTGGGTCATGATAATGGCCAAACGAGAAATGGTGGCGCGCGTTGAGCCAGCTATTCTTAAACCGGCCCAGACTGTTGAATTCGCGTTTCTCAATCATGGCTTAGCCTCTCATTTTCGTTGTGATTTCAGTGATACGGACGCCATAAAGACGGGCAAATTCGCGATCGCCGGGAGGCGGAGTGATGTCGGGTGCGGCATTGTCAGACTGGGTGGCAACACCAACATAATAACCTAAACGATTGACCACGTCAGGGGCTGCATCACTGTTGCTGTGTGCGCCCGGCGCGAGACCTGTGCCGACCCAGATCATGCCTTGCTGCATGGCCAAAGTCAGGATGGAGCTTAGGGAATTGGCTTTATCCCCGGCAAAGCTCAAGGAATTGGTGAAACCACCAGCCACTTTGTCTTTCCAGCCCAAGGTGAACCAGACTTTGGAGCTCGCCTCAAAAAAGGCTTTCAAGGGCGCAGAGATGTCGCCCATATAGGTTGGTGCGCCGAAGATAATGGCGTCTGCCGTGCTTGCTTCATCCAAGATCGCGCTGAAATCCTGTGCAGCAGACTCAATCTTCAAAAGCACGGCTTCACCACCGGCCTCGGTCACACCTTTGGCGACATGTTCTGCTACCACAGCTGTATGGCCGTAACCGGAATGATAGATGATTGCGATTTTCGTCATGGGAGTAGACCTTTTTTTTCAATCCGTCGTCAAAGATGCGACAGATGTTGAAACGCCTTATGGACGAAAGATGATTGTTCGAATACTGGGGAAAAATGAAACCGATTGTTTCAGGATTTATGTCAGTGAGTGGTGGCGCGAATGAGCCTTGATCTCGATCTATTGACGACCTTTGCCAAAGTCGCAGAGCGTTCCAGCGTGACCGCCGCGGCGCGTGATCTGAATTTGTCTAAGGCGACGGTGTCAAAGCAAATCGCAGAGCTGGAGCAAAAGCTTGGCGTTTTGCTGTTTGCCCGCACGACACGTCTCTTTTCGCTCACAGATGCTGGCCAGCGGGCCTATGCCCGGGCGCAGCGCATCATGGAAGAGGCTGACGCCTTAGCGGATGAAGCCCGTGAAAGCCGAGAAGTGCCGCGTGGCAACTTGAAAATCGCGGCCCCACAGGCATTCGCGCGCCTTTGGCTGGCAGACCTTTTGCCGGAATTCATCCGCGCCTATCCTGAAATCAGCCTCGAGTTTGGCGTGGATGAGCGCACGGTCGATATGGTGGCGGACAATTTTGATGTAGCGATCCGCATCGGCACCATGCCAGATTCAAGCCTTTTGGCACGCAAGCTTGCGCCAGTACGTCTTTTCACGGTCGCGGCCCCCGTTTATTGGCAAGAGCGTGGCAAGCCGCGCAGGCCAGAAGACCTCGCGATGCATTGCTGTTTTCGCTACACCAATACCCCCAATCATTCGCTCTGGCGCTATATGGATGCCGACGGCAATGATCTGCGTGTGCGGGTGCAGGGGCCAATCACCATCAATGGCGGTGAGATCGAAATGCCAGCCCTGCGTGAAGGCCTTGGTGTCGCTTATCTGCCGGACTTTCTGGTCTGTGACGATTTGCGCGCAGGGCGATTAGAGCGGGCGTTGGAAGACTTTCGCTCACCAGAATTGACGCTGCATCTCTTAAGCCCGCCGGGTAGGGGCAAGCCTAAGCGCTTGGAAGTATTTGCGGACTTCATGATCAAAAAGTTTGGTGGGCGAATTCCGCCCTGGCATGTCTAGCTAGTTGCCCGCCTCAAAGACCAGCACGTCTGGCGACCCGCTGGATTTAAATGTGAGCTGGTTGCCCGTCAAACTGATCTGATCCACTTGGCTAAGGGCCGCCATAAAGGCCGCTTCGGTGGCCATAGGGTCACCAATTGCCGCCAAGCAAGCCCGTTCTGTTTGCATCATATTCATGAAGCGCGATTTTCCTGCCGAGCGCTGGTGCACGCCGGAAAACTGATTGCATCCGGTCGACCCGCTGATGCGATTGGCTTCAAATGTGACGTGTGGCCGGGCGCTTTGTACGTCCAGCGTCTGACCATTCAGGCTGACCAAGGTCCAGGATTTCCCATAGAGGCTCAGCCCAGTCTCAGGCCGCGCGCTAATGGTTTGGAGCCGCGCCAATACGCGACCAGTGGCCGAGAGCAAGCGCACTTCGCTGCCGAATTTGCTGATCTGATGGGTGGCGCGCAAGGCAGCCAACATCTGGACTTCTAAATTCTTGGCGGGGCCAATACAGGCCATCTTGGTTAGGGCGAGTGGCCCAAAGCGCGTGGATTGTGCGCCGGACCGCACAAGCTTCCCGTTGAAGCGATTACAGCCAGTTGAGCCGCTGACGCCGTCGTTCGGCAAAAAGATCAGGGTGGCCTTTGGGGTATCCTCGCCGCGATTGAACCGACGACCATTCAACTCGCTTGCCACAAACTCCCCCTCCAAGACGAGAACGGGCTTGGGTGCACCTTTTGCGTGTGAATGCACCCCATGGCTA
>JBEIEG010000292.1:0-3453 GCA_040383035.1 Hyphomonadaceae bacterium
GATCGTCCCATTGCCTTCGGCATATTGGCCGACGAAATCTAGGCTGTTGTAAGCAAGTTCGCCGCCAGTCTCGATTTGATGGGCACCAAATTTCTTCTTGAAGGTTAGGCGCGCCACGCGCTCTTCATTGGTGGAGTCAGCTACGAAGCGGCCAAAGTTCTTTGGCTGTCCCACAAGGTTAAAGCCTGCGAGGTCAGAATTTTGATCCACTGTTGCTTTGGCCAAAAGGGCGAGCTTGCCGGTCCAGCCTGCTACTTCGCGCTCTAGATCGCCGCCAATCTCCCAGCGCTTTGTGGTGCCATCTTCCTTTCCTTCATCAATACGGAAGGGCAAAGTTGCATTTGGCCGATAGGCTACATGCACCCAGTTGCGACGAAACTTACCTTCCATATAGCTAGCATTTGCATTGACTTTGGTTTCGCCAATCTTGCCGTCGACAGCAAGTGTTGCCTGAGCATATTTAGACCGACGGCGGTCGTCGTTCGGCCCGCGCTCGCTATAGACGTCGGCGGGCGACAGGATGCCCTCAAAGCCGATAAAGTCTTCGACATTCTCAATCTCAGCATGCAGGCCGGTGGTAATATTAAAGCCACCTAGCTTTGAGGTGTAAGAGGTATCGATTTTGGGCTTGATGCGGCCGCTGCCGACGCCGGTGGCTTGCACTTCCCACTTGCCGCTCGCTTTGTTGTCGGCTTTTCGGATCACATTGACGACGAGGCTTTTGCCCGGTGCCAGGGCACCGGCTGCAGCTCCTTCTAACAGTTCGACCTTCTCGACATTGCTGGCTGGGATCCGGCCAAGAATGGAGAATAAGTCCTCATTCTTGCTGGTGGGCCGAGAGCCGTCGATCAGCACATTGCCCGCTGCCCCGCCAAAGCCACGGACGGATTCGCCGTCGTCGATGCTAAACCCTGGAATCCGCGCAACCATATCGGCAGCCGTCTGCGGCGTGATATCGTTGAAGTACGCGGGCTGGAAAGTACGTTTGCCATCAACCAAGTCTGGCAGCGCGTTGTTAACGCCGGACGCAGGACTGGCGCTAATGGTTGTTTGCGCCCAAGCCGGGGCAAAGCCACTGGTGCCGACAAGTACAAAAGGCGCAAGCGCAAAAGCAAGCGCGCGATAAGAAATCAAAGCCATGGGTGTTCCCCCGCCCAAATCAAACTGACGGCTTCTTTATCTTCGATTTGATCTGCAATTACCCGTGAAAAGGCTGTCATGAAGTTTTTGTAATTGAAGGGCTTATGTGTTTGCGTGCGCTTGGAGGCAATGGGTTACTTTCCCAAATGCCCGCTCCGGTCTAAGTCTTAGTTCATGATGACTGCGCGATTGCTTGCTTGTTTCTGGATTTCGATCTTTGGGCTTGGCTTAACCGGCCTTGGGCCCGTGAGCGCGCAGAACACTGGACCCACGCCTGCGGGCCCGGTCATTGGGCTGGGCGGTGGATTTGCTGATCTTTCGGCTAGGCTTCAGCCCGCCGTTGTCGCCATCCGGGCCAAACGGTCCTTGGTTGGTGCGCCGCGCGATTCTGTGCATGCAGAGGCTGGTGGCAGCTCAACAGGCTCGGGCTTTGTGATTGATCCACGCGGGGTGGTGGTCACCAATAATCATGTCATCGAAGGCAATGATCGGTTTGAGATCATGTTGGTCGATGGCACGGTTTTGCCGGCTACTTTGGTCGGGCGCGATACAGAGACCGACCTGGCCGTGTTGCGCACCACGGGCACAATGCGCCTATCGAGTGTCACTTGGGGCAATAGTGATGCGGCTCGGGTTGGTGATTGGGCGATTGCGATTGGCAGTCCGTTTGGTCTCGGCAATTCCTTGTCAGTCGGGGTAATCTCGGCCCGGAACCGCGATTTGCAGGCCGGGCGCTATGACGACTTCTTGCAGACCGATGCGGCGATCAATCGTGGCAATTCCGGAGGGCCTTTGTTTAATGCCCGCGGCGAAGTGATCGGTGTCAACACCGCAATTGTTTCTCCCGGCGGCACCCAAGGTGGGTCGGTTGGGGTTGGCTTTGCGGTGCCGTCGAATTTGGCACGCAAGATTGTGGCAGACATCCTGCAAACCGGCAGTGTTCAGCGCGGCTGGATCGGGCTTCGCGCACGTCTTTTGACGCCAGAAGAAGGCGGGATAGGCCAAAATGGCGTCATTGTTGCCGATGTTGCTGCCAACTCACCAGCAGCCAAGGCTGGCCTGCGCATGGGCGACCGGATTTTGAAATGGGCGGGCCAGCCCATAACCGATCCGCGCGCCTTGGCTCGCTACGTCGCAGCCGCCCCCGCTGGGGCTAAAGTAAAGGTTGAGGGCTTCCGTGGCAGACAAGCAATTTTTGCCAATCTGGTGATTGGCCGCTCCCCTAGTGAAGTGCGGGTACCCACGCCGCAGGCTTTACCAACGGTCTCTGTGATGGGGCTTGTATTGCGTTCGGCCGCACCGTCGGATCGTCCAAAACTGCCGCCTGAAGTACGTGTTGTCGTCTCCGCTCTCGATCCGTTTGGCCCAGGCAAGGACCAAGTCCGCCCGGGCGATGGCCTTTTAGAGGTGCAGGGCCAGGCTATTTCGAGCCCGCAAGAAGCGCGCGCGGCTTTACAGGCAGCAGCGCGGAAGCGCGATGGGGTGGTCATTCGTCTGTACCGAGATGGACAGCCTATTTACCGCGCGCTGCGTCCAACGCGCTAGTAACAGGCAGCAAAGCTAGACCTTTCAGTCCGCCTCGACTATCGCTTGGCGCGAAGCCTCAAAGGCATGATGGGCGCAAGTTGAGTGAATGCGGCGCGCGCGATGACAGACATGGAAACGTGGGGAATCCTTGATGGCAGACGGCCGCGACGATGTGCCTTATGACTGGGATAAGGTGATCAACCCAAATCCCCCAAAAAAACTGAAAAAGCAATCGCCTCGTAAGGCTCCGGCTTTGCCAAAGGTCCCGCGCTTCAACGTGAAACTTGATGTGTTTGGCTGGCTGATGGCTGTGACCAGCTTGATTATTGTTGTCGGTATCATCGTACTTTTTTACATGTCTTGGCTCTTTCAAGCCGAAGGGCAACGCGTTGCCAGCCAAGATCAAGGCCAAATTCCAATCACAGAGGACTTCGCAGCCGGACAGCCCAAACCTAAAGATGTGCTGTTTCGAATTGGTGGCGCGTCCAGCATGGGCCCCAATGTGATGATGGACCTCGTTTCCGCTTGGATGCGGGCACGAGGATATACCTCGGTGCGGGCAGATCAGGGCGACAAGCTCATTGAAGTTAGTGGCTCGCGCGCGGGTAAAACTGCCCGGGTTTTGATCGCGCTTGGCTCATCTCACGGTGGTTTTGAAGCTTTGACGCAACAGCGTCTCGAGGCGGTGATGTCGTCCCGACAAGTTTTACCCGGTGAGGCAGACCGTTTGTCAGCCCTAGGCAATTTCACCAATGCCTCGAGTGAAAAGATCATTGGGCTGGATGC
>JBEIEG010000293.1:0-3444 GCA_040383035.1 Hyphomonadaceae bacterium
ACGGCCAATGCCTTCTTATCCATTGCCGCCCACATTTATGATGGCCTATTGCATCAAGAAACAAAGCCCCCGCCGGTGATTAGCTTTGTTCCTTAAGCCTCAGCCAAGGCATCTTTGAAGCAGGCAACGATCCAATCGCGGACGAGTTGCAGGCGTGCATTCGCCTTGGTGTCGCGATGGAAGACAAGCCAAGGCTGACGGTCTGGCAGGATCCGTAGGGGTATTTCAATCAACCCTGCTTGCAGGGCTGCAAAGGCCGGTAATGGTGCAATCCCCACGCCTGTGACGGCGGCATTGAGCAAGGACCGCACGCTGGAAGAACGAAAGCGAATGGTCGCATCTAGCCCTTGTGCTTTCAGCCAAAGATTTTCAGCGATGTCACCATACTGACGGTCGAGCCAAAGGAGATGCTCATCCTGTAGGACCAATCGGTCTAAAGCTTTGCCCTTTAGATAGTCAGGGGAAGCAAACAGGCCAAGCCGGATCATCGGCAAGCGACGCGCCATTAAGGTCTCTTCCTGCGGGCGCACCATGCGGATCGCCATATCCGTCCGCCCGGCGTTCAAATTGGCGATGTCATTGGAAACCTCTAAATCAATGCTGATCGACGGATCTTGCGCCCGCAATCGCGCCAAGCGTGGGGCCAACACATCGGCGACCACCGACTCAGTCGCCGAGATGCGTACTGACGGCAGATTAGGCCCTTCTTGAAGGGCACGGGCGCGACGGGCAATTTGGCTTATTTGACGGGCACCCGGCTCGGCGACTTGCAGAATGGTGTGCCCGGCTTCGGTTAAACGCGTGCCGCGCGGACCGCGGTGTAAGAGGTGCAGGCCGAGTTGTGCCTCCAGCCCATCTATCCGCCGACTAATCGTTGGGATCGACAGACCCAATTCGTCCGCCGCTTCAGAAAGGGAACCGCGCCGCGCCACAACAACGAAACACCGGACACCTTCCCAATCCACCGCCTGTTCATTTGTCATTTTTGAAAATCCATTTTCCATTTTTAGACCTAGCTAGACCGATCGGTCAAGCCTTATTTGGGGTCAATGGGTGGTCTGCCCCCCCACGAAAGGATGTTCAGGATGAAACTTTTTATCTCTATGCTCGCGCTGGGTGTGCTGGTTGGACTGGGTGCTTGGTTTGGATTGGCCCCTCAACGGGCCGCTGCAGAAGCTGCTCAAACCAAAGTTGCCGTCTATGTTTCTATCCCGCGCCCAGCCGGCGTGACGGATGAGACTCTCAATGCTGAGTTCACCCGGGCGATCCCCCTTTATGCAAAGGTACCGGGACTTGAGCGCAAGTATTTCACCTATAGCCAAGCGGCCTTTGGTGGCCTCTATCTGTTTGAAAATGAAGCCGCCGCAAAAGCCCACTTCAATGCTGCGTGGCTGGAACGGGTACAAAAAACCTATGGGGCCAAGGCTAATCCGGTTTATTTCTCGGTCCCCGCAGTGACAGCCGGTGCTGCTCTAGTGGCCCCGTCCGCTGCCAATGTCGCAACCATTATCGAGATTAAGACGCCTTGGTATGCGACTAACGGACTGGTCAAGAAGGCTTTGCAAGACGCCATCCCGACCTATGCCGTGACCCCGCGACTGATCTTTAAATACTTCACCCAAGGCACCGATCGCAGCTTTGGCGGCATCTATCTCTGGGAAGATCAGGCCAGCGCTGAGGCCTTTTTTGGACCAGCTTGGCATGCGCGCGTGACCAAAAGATATGGTCAAGATGGCAAAGTCACCTTCCTCAAAGCCCCGGTTAGTATGATCCAACCCATCAAATCGGAGAAACCTTGATATGAAAGCGATCCGTGAACTTGGAACCAAGCTGGACACGTGGGGTGGCCGTCGCAAGATGGCCACCTTTAAGGCTGGATGGGCGGCCCACACTTCGCCCGAGATTGGCTTTTACATGACACCTCTGACCCAATACCGCTACCGAGTCCGGGGCAGCGGACCCACGCTGGTTTTTTCCGCCGACCCTCCCATGACACTGGAAAATTACGATGCGCTGCTAGATGCCTTCAGCCCGCACTTTCGCGTGATCATCTTCGAACTCCCCGCTATGGGGTTTAGCGCCGTTGATCCGGCCTATCGGTTTGACTTTTACCAGACCAATGATGACGTTGCCCGCTTCTTGAAAGATGTGGCCGGTGAAGGCGCTATTCTGGCTTTCTCCTGTGTTGCAAGCCTGTGCGCGATTGATCTGGCTTGCCGACGACCCGAGCTAGTCTCCCGATTAGCCCTTTTACAGGCTGGCGACGTTGCAGCCTTTGCAGCTTGGAAGGCAGGCCGTGATCCCAAAGGTATTTTGGCGCGCCCCTTTCTCGGTCAATGGGTGATGAAGCAGCTAGCACCCAAACGCATGCCAGACTGGTATCGCCTATCCATCGGTCGAACGGACATGCTGGATGAGTTTGTGGCCTGTGCCTGCCGGTCGTTCGAGCATGGTGCCATGTGGTCCCTTGCCAGCGCCTATCAGCTCTATATGGACCCATCGATCCAACTGGATAAGCCCAAGCAGCCGCTATTGGCTTTTTGGGGCCAAGCCGACCGAAGTCACCCCGCGCAAAACGCTGAACGTGCGCGCTATTTGGCCGATCGCGTCGATTACATCAGCTATGCTGACCTCGGACACACACCCGAATTGGAAGACCCAGCGCGCGTCTGTCGTGACCTTTTGGCTTGGTTGAAGCAAGATTAGGCGCTGGATTGGACGCTCCCCTTCCCATAGCTAGAAAGAGGGCCTATATCAGAGAGGTCCGGTTCGCCGGACTATGGTGATAAACGTGCGTGAAATAAGCAGGCCGGACCGGGGTGCGATTCCCCGCGGCTCCACCAAGCTCTCTGCGTGTATCGACGCGAGTGTGGGGCCGATCAGGATCGACGGATGTGTAAAGACGTTACTTTTACCCGCGTGGGCTTCGTCAACCGCCCATTTTCACAAATGCAAACGATAACTTTGCACAGGAAGTCCGTTTGGCTGCGTAATGCGGTCTGATTGACATCCGACTAAGTCCCAAGGCTTCGGCCGAAGGCGGGGCACGGAGGGGGGCCCGGCAACAGCAACCCCCTCCACTTTTCTTGAGAAACAACTGCTTCCTTAATTGCATTTCACTTCATGCAGCATGATTGCAAGCCATGAATCTGCGGCCAAATTAGAATCACTCGCGCATTGGGTGCTTTGTTTCGCTTGGACACCGAAGTCGATTGCGCCTATGCGCAAGCGGGATTAAGAAGAGACTCACTTCATTCACGCCAGAAATGGCCAAAAGCAGGAGACGGGCCTGATGTCGGAAGACCTCATCGGCTATGCAAAGCTAACCCAAGATGCGTTGCGTGGCGTCGTGCGCGACGCGATCAAAGTTGCGTTGACGGGCCTGCCTGGTGACCACCATTTCTACATCAGCTTCCGTACCCGCGCCCGCGGCGTGCAGGTCGC
>JBEIEG010000294.1:0-3431 GCA_040383035.1 Hyphomonadaceae bacterium
AAATCGTCCCGTAGAAGTTTGAGTTCCCCGCCTCAAATGAACGTCCACTTTCGCAACTCGCGCACCCAAAGCAGACCATCCGCAATCGGCCAACTATTGCCGAAAGGCCGACAGTCTCAAATGCGCTAAAATTGGTCTATGCGTTGGTATGCCATGTAAACGCAAAGCAGACATTCGCTCCCAACAAGTTTGTCTATCGCGCAGCAGTGTTTGTGTCCGCTGCCAAAGCCGTTGCCCCCTCAAGGAGGGCGACAAGTTTTGGCTTCTCCGCATTGCTCGACCAGGCAGCGTCTGCCTCACCCCAAGACATCGTCCATCGCGGATCAAGCGGGACACTGACAATGACGACAGAGCGCGGCTCCACTTGCACACGCACAAACCCACATAAGCGGATAGACCCAAAATCGGCATTCGTTTCGCGCCAATCCGCATAAATCTGGACACAGGCATTGCCTGCCTTGTCTGACTGATTACGCACATGCACGGGAACGACAGGCCGTCCTTCGAAGTCAGTCGTTACCCCATCGACTGCATGGATAACTAAGTTTGCATAGCCAAGGCCATGCCCAAAACCAAACAGGGGCTTGGGTCCATGGGCGTGATGGCCCGGATATCCCATAAGCAGGCCTTCGTTATAGTCCATCTCAAGGCTGGAGGTGTCATAGTGCCGATATCCCGGTGAATCGCTTAATTGAGCTGGCCAGCTAAACGGCAGGCGGCCGCCGGGTTCGGCGTCACCAAGAAGAACATCAGCAATCGCGTTGCCCATCTCCTGCCCACCAAACCATGGCACGATCACGGCCTGTACCTGATCGAGCCACGGCATTAGGACGGGTGCACCAATATTCAGTACAACTACCGTGCTAGGATTGGCGGCAATGATTTCAGCGGCTAGGCGATCCTGCTCGCCAGGCAATCGCATCGATGTGCGATCATGCCCTTCGGTCTCCCAGTCTGGATTAGCTCCAAGCACGAGGACCACCGCATCACAAGCTTTGGCAAGGTCGACCGCTTGACCCAACATGTCGTCGGTCTGTGGTGGCAGCACACCAAAGCGAAACCCTTTGAGCAGGCTTCCAGCCTTTGGATCGAAGCGCAATTCAAGTTCTACAGGCTGCCCCGCTTCCAACTGGCATGCCGCGGTTAGCTCCCGGCTGCCAAAGCCGAAGAACCCTTCACCACGAGACCAGCCGGTCCGGTTGTCGATGATGCATACACCATTAAGCCAGATGTCGCACAGGCCAGCGCTATGGACGCCAAATGTGTGCAGGCCGCGATCGACTGGGGTGAAGGTTCCGCTTAACCGCACACTCCCTGCACGTACGGGATCATTGGCATTGGCAAGGAACCCAAGGTCCATCCAACGCGCGAGCTTCTGAACAGACTGGCGGACTGGGCTGCCCTGACAATCGGGCTGACCAAAAAACTCCAAAAGGAACCCGTCGCTTGCGCCATCAGGTGTCCGAACGGATCCAACCCTGAAGTCAGGCATATAGCGATGGATGTTGCAGCCGGGGGCGTAGGACACTTCCGCTTTGCCATTCAGGTGCGTTTGTAGTGCGGCCAAGGGATGCAGGGCATAGTGCGCATTAACGAAGGAACTGCCCCCGCCCATGATTTCACCATGGGCTGCATTGGGACCGATTACAGCAATGGTTTTCAGTCTGTCGGGGTCAAGCGGAAGTAGCCCATCATTTTTCAACATGACAGTGCCCGCAATGGCAGCGCGCCTTGCAAGAGCCCGGTCTTCGGGCCGATCAATGCTTTGCTCCGTAACCTCGCCATGTCGCGATAGCGCGGTGCGCTGCGCCAACCGTGACAGCCGTTCGATCGCATCGTCTAGCGGCTGTTCAGGCAATTGCCCGGCCACAATAGCTGCTGCCAGTTTGTCGTTGAAATTTCGCCCCTGACCAGGCATTTCAAGATCCAGGCCACCCAGATAATCACCGTCCCAAGACAGGGACCCACCCCAGTCGCTCACCACTACACCATCAAAGCCCCATTCCCCTTTGAGAATATCGCGCAAAAGCAGAGCGTTTGAATTGCTCTGGGTACCGTTGATGCGATTATAGGATGACATGATCATCCAGGCTCCGCCCTCCTTCACCGCCATCTCGAACGGGCGCAGATAGAGGGTCCTAAGCGTTGTTGCGTCGACGTTCGAACTCACCTTGTGGCGTTCAAACTCTGTGTCGTTTGCAACAAAATGTTTGGGGCAGGCCGCAACGCCTTGAGACTGGACGCCCTGCACAAACCCAACCGCCAGACACCCGGTCAGCCATGGGTCTTCCGAGTAGCATTCAAAATTGCGGCCTCCAATTGGAGTTCTTTGCAAATTGATCGTCGGCCCAAGCAGGACCTGACACGCTTTAGACGTGGCTTCACGTCCGAGTGCTGCACCAATCTCGCGCAACAGGCTCACATCAAAACTGGCTCCAAGTGCCACGCCGACCGGGAAACAAGCCGCGGTGGCCCCGCTTGTCAGATCACCGCGCGCACCATTAGGTCCGTCCGTCAGCTTAAGGGCAGGAATTGACAGGATGGTGCTCGCCTTGGTGCGCCAAAAATCCCGCCCTGAGAGTAATCTGACCTTTTCTCGAATGGCATCGGGCCGGTCGAGATGTTCAATACCATGGGTTGTCATGTCCATACTTTCCGATGGCCTGGCCATCAAACAACTGCTCGCTCATTCAACCGTAGTCAGCGCGCACTTGCCAGTCTTGTCATCATGATCAGGCCAGCTGCAGCCCAAGCTTGCGGCGCACATGCATGGGTATAGGCAATAGGTGGTCTGTTGGGCGTTCTAGCAAAGCCGGCCACTAGTTCTGGCAGCGAATTACCAGGCATGTTTAGGGCGAGTGACACGAGGCCTTCGGCAACGAGCTGGACCTCGCCCTTAAACCCATATCGCGCAAGCCCAGCCCCAAAAAGGGCTGTATCATGCGGCCACACACTACCGTTATGATAAGATACCGGATTGTAGCGCTTTTCGCCACTCCCAAGTGTGCGCAAACCCCAGCCTGTCCAGCATTCGGGCTGAAACAGGGAGGCGACAAGGATGGGTGCAATGTCATCTGGGACAATGCCACACCATAAGAGATGGCCCGGGTCGGACGAGTGCACACGCAAAGGCCGATCCCCAGCATCGAGTGCCATCGCATAAGTATTCAGTTCTGGTAGCCAGAAGAGTGCATGGAAATTGTTTCGAAGTCGCGCGGCTCGCTCTTTGCAGACGTTTGCGTTCTCGCTGTCCCCCGCTAAGGCAAACAGGTCTGACGCGGCGATAAACGCCGCATAAGCATATCCTTGAACCTCGGCCACAGCCAATGGCGCAGAGGCCGGTGAGCCATCGGCGTGGTTCATGGAATCGTGCGAGTCTTTCCACGATTGCACGGTTAGCCCGGAGCCAGAAGGCTTGAACCTGATCAGGC
>JBEIEG010000295.1:0-3398 GCA_040383035.1 Hyphomonadaceae bacterium
GATGTTGTGGCGCAATTAAGCGAGGGTGAGCTTAGCACCTTGTTCCATGTTTACGGCGAGGAGCGCGAGGCACGTCGGATTGCGCGCGCGATTGTCACCGACAGGGTCGCGACCCCTTATTTGCGGACCTCAGAACTAGCGGGCGTGGTTTCCCGTGTTATCGGCCGTAAACATAAGGACCATATTCATCCCGCAACCCGCGTATTCCAAGCGCTTCGCATTTATGTGAATGACGAGATTGGTGAGTTGGAAAAAGCTTTGGCGGCGGCTGAGGCCGTTTTGCCGCCGGGCGGTCGCTTGGTGGTGGTGACGTTTCACTCCCTTGAAGATCGCGCAGTCAAAACATTCCTGAATGACCGCAGTAAAGAAGCCCCAGGGTCGCGCCATGCCCCTGCCCAAGCTGGCCCGGCTGCCACGTTCAGCCTTGTAAACCGCAAGCCGTTGATCGCCTTAGAGGGTGAAGTTGAAGCTAATCCGCGTTCGCGGTCAGCCAAACTGCGCGCCGCTATTCGCACCAGCGCGCCAGCGCGCTTGGGCCGCGTCACAGGCATTGCCGGTGTCCCATCACTTGACCAGATTAAGAGGGCCGCATGACACTGACCCGCACCCATTTGTTTGGTTTTGTCGGCCTCGTGGCACTGGCCTTTGCGCTTTACTGGGCCAAAGCAGAGGCCCAAGCGGTGCGCGAAAAAGTGCTGGTTCTGCAGGATGAGGTTGATACCGAGCGTCGCGCCGTGCGGACCTTGGAAGCAGAGCTCACATGGGTTGAGCGGCCAGACCGGCTAGAAGAGGCGGCGGCGCGCAGGCTGGGCTTAGCTCCGATAACTGCGGATCGCATTGCAACCATAGAAGATATTGATCAAATCGCACCCTTGCGTGTTGCCCCTCCAGCCGCCGACGCCAATCCGATCGTGCCTAATGCTGCGGCCAAGCCAGCGGAGCCTGCGGCCGACACGTCAAAAGCTGTTGCGGCAAAGCCCGCTCCAGTCGTGACAGTGGTGGCACGATGAGCGAAGCGCGCAGCCCTGAGCCCAGCTTCGATTGGCCAAGGCCAGCCCCTCGTGATCAGGGCGGCATTGGGACCATGCGGGGCCGCACTATCGCACTTGCCGTTGCCTTTTGTGCGGGCTTTGGTCTGTTAAGTCTCCGCGCTGTCCAGATTGGTCTCTTCCGTCCGGTTGATGAGGCTGCGACCGCCGCGCGGGCCGCCGTCGCGCCGTCTTCTAAGCGGGCTGATATTGTTGACCGTAATGGCCAATTGTTGGCCACTTCACTCGTTGCCCATTCGCTTTATGCAGATCCAAAACGTATCTGGGATCCGGTTGAGGCCGCACGTGCTTTGCGCAAGGTCTTCCCAGAAATGGATGAGGCAAGCCTCATTGAAAAGCTATCGAGCCGCTCGCGCTTTGTCTGGATCAAGCGTCGTCTGACGCCTAAGCAAAAACAAGCCGTCTGGGAATTGGCCCAGCCTGGCCTTGAGTTCATTGAAGAGTCCGAGCGGATTTATCCCATGGGCCATTTAGCAGGGCATGTGCTCGGCTCCATGCATCCTGATGGTAAGGGTATCAATGGGATAGAGCGTGCCTTGAATGATCGTTTGACTACGGGATCAGGTGCAGAACCTGTGCGGTTGTCATTAGACATGCGCGTGCAATACATCTTGGAGCGTGAACTGGGCGAGGCCGCCAGCGCATTCCGGGCACAGGGCGGTGCCGCCGTCATGCTGGATGCAGAAACAGGTGAAGTTATCGCCTCGGCTTCGTGGCCGTTCATGGACCCCAATCGGCCAGAGGCCAATACGCCAAACCAACAAAATAATCGGGTGACCAATTCGCGCTTCGAAATGGGCTCGACCTTCAAGGTCTTTACTGTCGCAATTGGCCTTGAAGACAATATCATTACGCCTGAATCGGTATTCGACGCCCGCGCACCAATGCGCATTGGTTCGGAGTTGATTTCAGACTTTCACGCGATGAATAAGATCGTGTCGGTGTCAGAGATTCTAGCTCACTCATCCAACATCGGTACGGTGCGGATTGCCCGTTCAGTTGGCGCACCGCGTGTACGTGAATTCTTTTCGCGTCTGGGTTTGATGGAAGCAGCCGGCGGAGAGCTTTTGGAGAATGCTCGCCCAATTCTGCCCAAGCGTTGGAGCGAGATTGCCGCCGCAACCGCCTCGTTCGGGCATGGGATCGCGGTCTCCCCAATGGCTGTGGCGGGTGGCTATGCGGCTGTCTCCAATGGTGGTCATTATATTCGCCCGACCTTTATCGCGCGGGACCCCGCTATACCTGTATCCAGCCGCGCCGTCCTGACCCCTGCAACGTCGAAAACCGTTGTGAAGCTTATGCGTGAAGTGGTGACCGATGGCACAGGCAAGAACGCGGATGCGCTGGGCTATGAGGTTGCAGGAAAAACGGGGACAGCCGAGAAAGCAGGGCCGAACGGCTATGATTCCAATCGCCGCGTTTCGAGCTTTGCTGGCGTCTTCCCTGCAAGCGACCCCCGTTACGCCATTGTTTTCTTGCTTGATGAGCCGAAGGGTCATGCTGAATCCGGCGGTGCCGCTACGGCTGCGTTTGCGGCAGCGCCTTCTGTCTCGCGGATTGTCGCGCGCTCTGCACCGCTTCTGGGGATTGCGCCAAACCGCGCGTTAGCTCAGATGGAACCGCCGCGCGCGCCGACGCTTAAGTCTGCGCCAACACCAAAGACTAATCCGTCGCAGAAAGCGACGCAGGGGGAGCCATGAAACTCGCCGATCTCCTCGACCTAGAGTCGGGACATCCAGCTGCAAACCTTACCATCACGGGCCTCTCATCCGATAGTCGCAAGACTAAGCCGGGAGACTTGTTCGCCGCTCTTACAGGCACCCAAAGCGATGGCCGCGCCTATGTGGCACAGGCTGCGGCCGCCGGTGCTGTCGCGATTTTAGCTGAACCGGGCCTGCCCGAATGCGGTGTGCCTGTCATTGAAGTGCCCCAAGCCCGCGCTGCGTTGTCAACCGCAGCCTCGCGCTTTTATCCGCGCCAGCCAGCTTGTGTGGTGGCGATTACCGGCACCAATGGGAAAAGCTCCACTGTCGATTTCTTGCGCCAAATTTGGACCCATGCGGGCAGGGCGGCAGCTAGCGTCGGAACCCTGGGGGCTATTGGTCCGAAAGGCCGCATTGACCTAGGCTTCACAACGCCAGACCCGATTGCGTTACATGCAACGCTTCAGAATTTGGCCGATGAGGGCACCACACATATTGCGATGGAAAGCTCCTCCCACGCCTTGGATCAGCGCCGCATGCATGGTGTGCACTTGTCGGCTGCTGGCTTTTCTAATCTGACGCAAGACCACCTCGATTATCACGGCACCATGGCCGAATATCGCCAAGCTAAGCTGCGCTTGTTCAA
>JBEIEG010000296.1:0-3392 GCA_040383035.1 Hyphomonadaceae bacterium
CCTCATCCCAGACAGCCAACAGCGCAAGCCTAGTGATGAGTCAGGTGCTATGGTTCGACCTCCGGCTGAGGCAGATGCCTAAAGCCAACCCCTTCCTTTTGGAGCCTTTTTGATGCGTATCGCTTTCCCGTTCACAGCCATTGTCGGCCAAGATGACATGAAGCTGGCCATGCTGATCGCCGCCACAGATCCTGGAATTGGCGGGGTTATGGTGTTTGGTGATCGCGGCACGGGCAAGTCGACCGCCGTCCGGGGCTTGGCCGCGTTACTGCCCCCTATTAAAGTGGTCAAAGCCTGTCAGTATCATTGCGACCCACGCGCCGACAAATCCAGTTGCGCGACAGGCTGTGTCCACCGACTGGATGGCGAGATACCTGATGTGGGCGAAATGGCGACGCCAGTTGTCGATTTTCCCTTGGGTGCGACCGAAGACCGCGTCGTCGGCGCGCTCGACCTGGAACGCGCGCTCACCCAAGGCGAGAAGCATTTTGAGCCGGGCCTCTTGGCCCGCGCCAATCGTGGCTTTCTTTATATCGATGAAGTCAATTTACTCGATGACCATCTGGTCGACCTGCTTTTGGACGTCGCTGCCTCAGGCGAGAATGTTGTCGAGCGGGAAGGCCTTAGTGTGCGCCACCCGGCCCGCTTTGTCCTAATCGGGAGCGGCAATCCGGAAGAAGGCGAGCTGCGCCCGCAATTATTGGATCGGTTTGGCTTGTCGGTGGATGTGAAAACACCAGATGAGCTGGCTGTGCGCGTCGAAGTGGTGCGCCGGCGTGACTCCTTTGACCGGGATAGTGCGGGCTTTGCCGCCCGTCAGGCCGAAGGCGAAGCAGCTGTGCGCGAACAGATTGTCGCGGCACGCGGGCGTTTGAGCGACATTGAAACGCCCGATGCGGCTTTGGAGTGGGCGTCGCGACTGTGTATGGCTGTCGGTGTCGACGGATTGCGCGGCGAGCTGACGTTGATCCGCGCCGCGCGTGCGGTTGCCGCCCTTGAGGGCGACACAAAGGTGGAAGACCATCATTTACGCGGCATCGCCGTGATGGCCCTGCGCCACCGCCTGCGGCGCAACCCCCTCGATGAAACCGGCTCGTCCACCCGGATTGAACGCGCCATGTCAGACCTGTTTGGATCATGACCGCCGAGGCGCAAGCCGAAACTGCGCCCTGCGCCGCTTGGCCGGAAGCCCTGTTGATCGCCACCTTGTTTGCGATGGACCCCCATGGCTTGGGCGGGATCTCGATCAAAGGTCGAGGCAGCCCTTTTTTTGATGCTTGGCTCGATCTGTTGAAGGAGCTTTTGCCGGAAGGGGCACCGTTGCGCCGTTGCCCGGTGCAGACGGGTGACGACCGCTTATTGGGTGGCCTTGATCTCGCAACCAGTTTGGCCATGGGTCAACCCGTCGTCCAGCGCGGCCTGTTGAGCGAAGTCGATGGCGGCGTGTTGGTCTTGCCCATGGCCGAGCGCTTGAGTTCGGCTACCGCCGCAAGGATTGCGGCCGCGCTGGACGAAGGCCAATTTCAGCTGGAGCGCGATGGGCTGACGTCGCTTCTGCCCGCACGCTTTGGCCTGATCCTTTTAGATGAAAGCATGGGCCCAGAGGAATCCCCGCCGTTTGCCCTGTTAGAGCGGTGCAGTTTCCGCCTCGACGGCAATGGTCTGGGCCTTGGCGATCTAGCCGGGGACGGGGCAAGCCTTGAAGATATTGAGCGCGCCAAAAGCGCATTGCCAGAAATTGGCCTTGAGTCAGGGTCGCTCCTCGAAGCCATTTGTGAAGCCGCACAAGCCTTTGGCTTGCACTCTGCCCGGCCCGCGCTTTTATGTTTCCGGGTCGCACGCATGATCGCGGCCTTAGACGGGAGAAAAATCGCCAATTTGGGCGATGTGACACTGGCTGCACAGCTGGTTCTGGCCCCCCAAGCCCTGCAATTACCGCCACCCCCTGAAGAGCCCCAGCCCGAAGATTCAGACCAACAGCCTGAAACTCAAGACGAAGCAGAACAAGCCGAGGCAGAAGCAGACCCAATGCCGCCGGCCGAAACACCACCGGACTCTCAAGCGGAAGCAGAGCCTAAAAGCCCACCTAATCCCAGCGAAATTCTGGTGGATGCCGTCAAATCCGCCTTGCCCGCTGAATTGATCGCCGCACTTGGAAGCCAAGCCAAACCCAATCGCCAAGGACGCGCGAGCGGCAGTGGTGGTGGGAGCATGCAGAAGTCACCGCTGCGCGGCAGGCCCATTCGCTCTCGCAGCGGTACCTTGAAGCCCGGCGAGCGGCTGAACATCATCGAAACCCTGCGCGCCGCAGCACCTTGGCAGAAGCTGCGTCGTCGTCCGCAAGCCGAACCGGTGCCCCAGAAAGGCAGGAAGCGCATTGAAGTGCGTAAAAGTGACTTCCGCATCCGCTGCTTTGCCCAGCCCAAAGAGGCCACGACTATTCTGGTCGTCGACGCGTCTGGCTCTTCGGCCTTTCAGCGTCTTGCCGAAGCTAAAGGCGCGGTGGAGCTCTTGTTAGCGCAAGCCTATGTCGATCGCAGCCGCGTGGCTTTGGTGGCCTTCCGCAATGAAGCGGCCGAAATCCTGTTACCGCCGACAAGGTCCTTGGCACGGGCGCGTCGACAATTATCGGATTTGGCAGGCGGCGGCGGTACGCCCTTGGCAGCAGGCATTGATACGGCCCTGTTGTTGGCGCTGGCCGAAAAGGCCAAGGGCCGCACGCCGCGCCTTTTATTCCTGACCGATGGGCGCGGCAATATCGGGCGCGAGGGCAAAGCCGGTCGCGCCGTTGCGATGGCCGATGCGCTATTGGCCGCGCGCGCCGTCGGGCTGGCAGAGATTGCAGCCGTGCATATCGATACCTCGCCCTTCCCACGCCCAGGTGCGCGCGAATTGGCCGAAGCCATGCGGGCGATTTATGCGCCCCTGCCCTATTTGAACGCGCAAGCCATTAGCACGATTTGAAGCCCAGTGGACGTTGGGGCAAACCCTATGCCATAGAAGACCCTTCTAAGCTTTTGGGGAAAGCTGAGCCATGGCTGTTGGATTTACCGCGTTAGACTGGGTGATTTTGGGTGGCTATGTCGCTATCATCGCCATTGCTGGCGTATTGGCGACAAATAGCAAAATGGCCAAAGCCAATGATTATTTTTTGGCCGGAAATAATGTGCCGATCTGGCTGGTCGCCATTTCGGTCCTCTCCACCAGCCAGTCGGCCGCGACCTTTTTGGGCGCGCCAGATTCCAGTTATCGCGGCGACTTCACCTATTTGGGCAGCAATATTGGCGCAGCCTTGGGCGCGATCATTGTCGCCCTTGTCCTGATGCCGCGCTTTTATGCCATGCAGGCAACAACCGTCTATGAACTCCTCGAAAAGCGCTATGATCGAACCG
>JBEIEG010000297.1:0-3391 GCA_040383035.1 Hyphomonadaceae bacterium
ATTCCCGACCCCGTAGGTCAAGAATTAAACTGAGCATCATGGCAGAACTTATCCTTACTGGCGCCGCTGGGCGTCTTGAAGCCCGTTACAATCAAGCTGAATCGGAAAATGCACCGATCGCATTGATCCTCCACAACCACCCCAAGGCCGGTGGGTCGATGCAAGACCGCGTCACCGTCATGCTGCACAAATTGTTTGTTGAGCGTGGTTTCTCCACGCTTCGCTTCAATTTCCGTGGCGTGGGGCGAAGCCAAGGCAATTTCGACAATGGTCAAGGCGAATTGTCGGATGCAGCCAGTGCGCTGGATTGGTTGCAAGGCCAGAACCCAGTCGCTCCGGTAACGTGGGTCGCGGGCTATTCCTTTGGTTCCTACATCGCCCTGCAGCTCTTGATGCGTCGTCCTGAAATTGATGGCTTCATCACCGTTGCAACCCCTGCCAACCATTATGACTTGTCGTTCTTAGCTCCCTGCCCTTCATCAGGCATGATGTTCTACGGCTCCAACGATCAAGTTTCGCCGCCAGCAGACCTTGAACGTTCTGCCTCCAAGATCCGCACTCAAAAGGGCGAATTGGTTGAGTGGGAAATGATCGAAGGTGCTGACCATTTCTACCGCAATGAACTCGATATCTTGCGCGATCGGGCAGCCACCTATCTCAACCGCCGCTTGGCAGAGCCGCGCAAAATTGCGCCACCACCTCGCCGGTAGAAGCAAACATTCAAATGGATGGGAGACCTGAGTGCCCATCGCTCAGGTCTTTATTCTTCGCGGTCCAGAAGCAATGGACCCCCAGCTAGCGCCGCCGTTTCTGCATGCTCGTCACGAGCCCACGGGCCTTGCCTTGCCGGCGCGGGATAAAAATAAAGCTGCCAGCTATCGCGCATCAAAAGGCTGCCACCGGGAATATCGCCCCGTCCAAAGGCGTGAGCTTGGCCATCAAAGCTTACGGCAAGAACACCGCGCCCCCGGCCTGAATACACATAGCGTCCCTGCCAATCGCCAGCACCCACGGTGCATGCTCGTGTAAGTCGATGTTTGCCTTCGGGCAGCAAGCGCGCAACTTCAGCGGGGCTGACGCCAGCTTTATCCAATAGGCGCGTTGCATCAAATCGCCCGCCGGAGGTTCGACAAAGGCTGGCTGCTTCGCCAGCAGGTGTTGCCAGAATGGCCCGTCCTTCTGGCCCGATCCACGCTGTCGGCTTTGGGCTGAAAGCCCAGATCGCCAGTCCAACTAGAATGCCGGCAATCGAAAGAAGTCGCAGCCACGAACGCCAAAGTGTCAGCCACAAGATCGCGACGATTAAGATCAAAGGCGCTTTTGAATCGGTCCAAGCAACTCGCGCATCTGCCCCGGGAAGGTCCGCAATAAAGTGTGCGATCTTTAGCGTGATACTCAATCCTTCTGCCGCTGCCTGCCAAGCCCAATCATCAAGATCAAAGGGGGCAAGGCCTGCCGCGAGGAGTGAAAATGGGGCTACCCAGAAATCGAGAATGGGTGCAGCCAACACATTAGCGGGCAGCGACCAGACTGAAACACGTCCAAAGGTGGCAGCTGAAATCGGCGCGGTAGCAAGGCCTGCGACCACACTGGTTGCAGCAGCGCCGCCAAGCCACATGGCCCCAAGTTGTAATAGGCCAACCTCCGGCGTACCGTCGCGCCGTCGCTCCCAAATCTCCCAAAGGGCCACCAGAGCTGCTGTCGCCAGAAAGCTCATCTGGAAGCCGGGGTCGATCGCGCTTTCGGGCAGAACGACCAAGACGCAAATTGCTGCGATGGCGAGCCCGCGCATGGAAATGGCTTTGCGGTTCAACAAAATCGCCCCGAAAGCAATGCCCGACATAATGAAGGCCCGCACGGCAGGTGCTTCGGCCCCGGTAAACACGCAATAAGCCCCAGTGCCACACAAGGCGATCACAGCGGCGATCTTGCGGGCATCTAGCCGTAGGGCGAGCACCGGGACCAAAGCGGCGAGCTTCCAGATGCCCAGATACATTAAGCCACCCAATAATCCGACATGCAGTCCAGAGACGGAGATTACATGTGACAGACCTGAGGTCTGCAGAGCTTCGACATCTGCCTCACTCAACCAAGCCCGGTCACCGGTGGTTACTGCTGCCAGAAATCCCGCGCCATCACTGTCCGTGGCCTCTACAATCGAACGGGCCGCTTGTGCTCGCCATAGGGCCAAGCGAAATCGGATCGATTGGGTCAGAGGCGGAGACGCGTCGATCACACGGCAGGGGCTAAGCGCATAGCCGACCCCGCCCAAGCCTTGAAACCAGGCCCGCCGCGCATGATCATAAGCACCCGGGACGACGGGTCCTGGCGGCGGTCTCAAGATCGCTTGACACCTGATCTTTTGACCCGGTTTTGGTGGCTCGTCTTGGTCCAAAGCAATGCGAACAGATTTTGGCTGAGCTTCAGCCCGCGTACGAGAAAGCGTTTCAACCACGATCTTCGCACGCCATGTCCCCCTTTGCGTGCGGTCAATTTGCTCCACATAGCCAGTGACGACATACGGCGTTTTGACATCAGAAATGCGCGGCGCTTTGGCTGCTTCTGCCCGCAACAGACCCGAGGCACCACCACCCAAGCACGCGGCAGCAAACAGGGTGAGAAGGCCTAAGCTATACAACCCTTTGGCGAGGCGCTGGTCAGAGCTTCGCTGCGCCATTACACTCAACGCGAGCCAAGCAATGAGTGCTAGGAATGCCAGTGTCACCCAAACTAAGGCTGGATCATCTGCGCGCACCGAGCATGTGGCGCCAGCGCCAAAGGCAAAGCCGACAGGCAGCCACAAAACCAGTCGATCACGGTCTTGATCGCGGATTTCCTGTAACCGATCCTGCATCCATCTGCGTAGACACCTTTCGCCTTCACAATGGCGTGTTATGAGGCGGCCTAGGCCATGTACCTTGGCCTGTTTCGTTCCTTGATTTGCCTCTTTTTTAAAAGCCCAAGCCATCATGCATGCTCCTACCGAAACGACAGTCCACACACACGAAGCCACTGGCGCGGATGTTGTGACGCGGTTTGCGCCATCGCCAACGGGCTTCCTCCACATTGGAGGGGCAAGAACGGCATTATTCAACTGGCTTTATGCACGAAAAGCAGGTGGTAAATTCCTGCTGCGGATTGAAGATACCGACCGGGAGCGTTCGACCGACGCAGCCGTCGAAGCGATTCTCCAAGGTCTTGCGTGGCTTGAGTTAGACGCAGACGGCGACCCCTTGTTTCAATTTGCCCGCGCCAACCGTCACCGGGAAGCTGCGGAGAGCCTTGTCGAAGCGGGCAAGGCCTTCCGTTGTTATCTGAGCGGCGAAGAAGAGACCGCCCTGAAAGATGCGGCACGGGCTCAAGGCCTCGCCTTCCGCTCGCCTTGGCGCAA
>JBEIEG010000298.1:0-3386 GCA_040383035.1 Hyphomonadaceae bacterium
ACGAGATGAGGCGATTATCACCATCCTCTTTTGGCTGACGGCCTTTCAGGCGGTCTTTGGCATCTTGGCCGCTACCTATGACGGCCACATCAATTGGCCGACGGCTGAGACCCTGCCTTGGCTTGGGCTAATCGGAGTCTGCGGGGTCTTGGCCCATCTGTCGCTCACCTCGGCCCTCACCTTGGCCCCGGCAAGCTTTGTCATGCCCATCGACTTTATTCGCCTGCCCCTGATCGCCGTGATCGGTGCCATAGCCTATGGCGAGGCAATTGATCCCTACGTGCTCATTGGCGGTTTGGTGATTTTTTCAGGAATCTGGTGGAGTGTAAGGCGTGAAATAACGTCACGTTAAAGTTAAGAACTTATTTGACCCTTGGCACTTTTCTGCCCAAGATCTCCCGATAACCGGAAGGCCCCAAGCAAGCGGGCCAAAAAACCGGCGGTGACAAGGGGAGAGAATTTAATGTCAGTTAAACTACGCGCACCTATCTTTGCGCTTTCGCTCGCGCTTTCAACAAGCACGGCACTTGCAGGCGGCTTTGAGCGGTCTGGCTTGCCGCTGGGCTTTATGTTTGAGAACGGAAGTTATGCCGAACTGAGCTTTGGCATGCTTCACCCAAAGTGGAAGGCTCTGCCGGGGGAGGGCTTGCCCCAACGGGGGATATCGCGACGAACTATTCAACCTTGGGCATCGCCTTCAAGACAGACCTGAATGACAAATTGTCTTTGGGTTTCACCATCGACCCCAGCTATGGCGCCGATGTCGCCTATCCTAACCCCAGCCCCGGCCCTGGCCCGTATCCGATCCGCGGCACCAATGCCACGTTGAACGGGGACACGGTCGCGCTGATCGGGCGCTATAAACTGAACGAAAACTTCTCGGTTCATGCCGGGCTTCGCTCTGTCGGGATTGGTGGCAATGCTTCTATTGCGTCAGACACCCAAGTGCAAAACGGAGTACCCTTCTATTCGGCCACCTACGCCCATGATCGGTCGCTGGGCTATCTGGTGGGTGCGGCCTATGAGAAGCCTGAAATCGCTCTGCGGGTGGCATTGACCTATGCAAGCGAAACCAAACACGACATGGCGACCAGCGTATTTGGCACTCCCGTTGGCATCGAGGAAATAGAACTACCAAAATCCCTGACGCTCGACGCACAATCGGGCATTGCGGCCAATACGCTGCTTTTCGGGTCGGTCCGCTGGGTGGATTGGGCATCGACGCGGATGAACTCGATTGGTTATCCGGCACTACTTCAGCCATTGGTGGGCCATAAAAATGACACCATCACCTATAACCTGGGCATTGGGCGCAAGTTTAATGACACATGGTCTGGCGCAGTATCCTTCGGGTATGAGGCTAGCAAGGGCGGTGTTGCAACAAACCTTGCCCCCACTGATGGGTACTGGAGTGTTGGCATCGGCGGCACCTATACCAGCGGGAACATGAAAATCTCGGGTGGGGTGCGTTATGTCGATATCGGTGATGCGAATTCGCTTCAAACCGTCGCTGCGCCAGGGGGTGCCGCTACATTCCAGGGCAACTCGGCCATCGGGATCGGTCTCAAGGTAGGCTTCACGTTCTAAGGGACAAACAGAGTGTACAAGGCCCCGCTCCAATCGGCGGGGCCTTTGTTTTTCTGGCGATTACTTGTAACACAAGTGAGCGCGCACTCGATCTGAAAGGCCACCCGATGCTGTACCCCGATGGACCCGCGTTCTTGCGCGCACCGCACAAGCGGGTGATGTTGTTTGGCATGTCGGGGCTTGGCAAGACCACTCTGTCCAACATGCTGCGCGAGGCGGGGGACTGGTTTCACTACTCGGTCGATTACCGGATCGGCACGCGCTATATGGGCGAATACATCTCGGACAACTTCAAGCGCGAAGCCATGAAGGTGCCTTTGCTGCGCGAGCTGTTGATGTCGGATTCGGTCTTCATCACCTCGAACATCACCTTTGACAATCTGGCACCCCTCTCGACCTATCTGGGCAAGCCGGGCGATGCCGCCAAGGGCGGCCTGCCCTTTGGCGAATACCAGCGGCGGCAGGCCCAGCATGGTCAGGCCGAGGTGGCCGCCATGCTCGACACCACCCGGTTCATTGATCGGGCGCAGGATTTGTATGGCTACAATCACTTCGTCTGCGACACGTCGGGTTCGATCTGCGAGGTGGTTGATGCAGACAACCCCGCCGATCCAGTGATGGCGGAGGTGTCGACCCATCTCTTGCCGGTTTGGATCAAGGGATCCGAGGCGCACCGGGCCGAGCTTTGCCGCCGGTTCGACCGCGCGCCAAAGCCGATGTTCTATCGGCCCGAGTTTCTGCTGACCGTCTGGGCCGACTATTTGGCCGAAAGCGGTCTGACCGCCGACAAAGCCGACCCTGACGCGTTCCTGCGCTTTGGCTATGCCCGGCTTTTGGAAAGCCGCCAGCCGCGCTATGCCGCGATGGCGCGCTGGGGTGTGACCGTCACCGCCGAAGAAGTGGCCGAGGTAAGAAGCCCCGCCGCCTTTGACGCGCTGATCGCCCACGCCCTTGATCGGCGCGCATCCACGACTTAACGTACTGTAAAAGATCAGGTTTCTCAAAATGCCCATCACGCTCCCCGCCACCCTGCCCGCCTATAACGTTCTGAAGAACGAAGGCGTTATGGTCATGACGCCGGATCGGGCTGCGCAGCAGGACATTCGTCCGCTGCGGATTGGGCTTCTCAACCTGATGCCGAAGAAGATTCAGACTGAGACCCAGTTTGCCCGGCTAATTGGCGCGACGCCCCTGCAGATCAACTTCCATCTGATCCGCATGAGCGAACATCAAACCCGCAACACCGCCGCTGAGCATATGGAAACCTTCTACCGCCCCTTTGCCGAGGTGGAGGCGTCGGGCGAGAAGTTTGATGGTCTGATCATCACCGGCGCGCCGATTGAACATCTGCCCTTTGAAGAAGTCACCTATTGGGACGAATTGCGCCGGGTGATGGACTGGACGCAAACCCATGTGCATTCGACCTTTGGCGTGTGCTGGGGCGGCATGGCGATGATTTACCACTTCCATGGCGTACAAAAACACATGCTGAACGCCAAGGCCTTTGGCTGCTTCCGCCATCAAAATCTGAACCCGACCTCCCCCTATCTGCGCGGGTTTTCAGATGATTTCGTCATCCCCGTCAGCCGCTGGACCGAAGTTCGGCAGCCCGAAATTGATACCGCCCCCGGCCTGCGCACGCTTTTGGGCAGCGAAGAAGTCGGACCTTGCTTGGTGGAAGATGCAGGCCACCGCGCGCTCTATATCTTCAACCATTTTGAATATGACAGCGACACGCTGAAGCAGGAATATGACCGCGACGTTGCCTCTGGCACGCCGATCAATGTCCCGTTGAACTA
>JBEIEG010000299.1:0-3382 GCA_040383035.1 Hyphomonadaceae bacterium
CACACAGCGGTTAATCTTATGTGTTCATACTCTGGAAAAAGTCATCATTATTTTTAGTTTGTTTGAGCTTATCGAGCAAGAATTCCATCGCATCCATGGTGCCCATTGGGTTTAGGATCCGCCGCAGCATATACATTTTGGGCAGATGCTCTTTGGGTACCAATAGCTCTTCTTTCCGGGTGCCCGACTTAATAATGTCGATGGCTGGGAAGACACGCTTATCTGAGACCTTACGGTCTAGAATGATTTCAGAGTTACCCGTGCCTTTGAACTCTTCGAAGATGACTTCATCCATGCGCGAGCCTGTTTCAATCAGAGCGGTCGCGATAATGGTCAAAGAGCCGCCCTCTTCCAGATTACGGGCGGCACCAAAGAAGCGCTTGGGACGTTGCAGCGCGTTAGCATCCACACCACCGGTTAGAACCTTACCTGAAGAAGGCACAACGGTATTGTATGCGCGGCCCAGACGTGTGATTGAATCGAGCAGGATGACGACATCGCGGCCATGTTCGGCCAAGCGCTTTGCCTTTTCGATCACCATTTCCGCAACTTGCACGTGGCGCGTGGCTGGCTCGTCGAAGGTTGACGATACCACTTCGCCCTTTACCGATCGCTTCATGTCGGTGACTTCTTCAGGGCGTTCGTCGATCAACAATACGATCAGATAGACTTCTGGGTGATTGATTTCGATCGATTTGGCGACGTTTTGTAGAATAACCGTTTTACCGGTGCGTGGCGGCGCGACGATCAAGGCCCGTTGGCCTTTACCGATTGGTGCCACGATATCAATGACGCGCCCGGTGCGATCCTTACGCGTTGGATCTTGGATTTCAAGATGCAAGCGCTCGTCGGGATAGAGCGGGGTCAAGTTATCGAAATTGACCTTATGGCGGGCTTGCTCAGGATCGGTAAAGTTGATTGTGTCAACTTTCGATAAAGCGAAATAGCGCTCGCCATCTTTTGGCGCTTTTACTGGCCCTTCGACAGTGTCGCCTGTGCGCAGGCCGTGACGACGAATTTGCTGCGGTGAGACATAAATGTCGTCTGGTCCAGACAGATAGTTCGATTCAGGTGAGCGCAGGAAGCCAAAACCATCTGGCAATACTTCTAACACGCCGCCGCCACCGATTTCGGAGCCGCGCTCTGCTTGTGCCTTCAAAATAGCAAACAAAAGATCTTGGGTGCGCAGATTGGAAGCGCCGTCAATTTCTAGGGATTCTGCCAGGACCACCAATTCTGTTGGGGTACGGGTCTTTAATTCTTGTAGCGTGGACCGGCGTGGTGGCGCGTCGATCGACAATTCCTCTGACATGTCAGGGCCTCAAAATATCTTTGGTGAAAGCCGTCGTTGCAAGGACTGCAGCGGCTGTAAGGAGGTGCCAGACCGGGTGACGACCTTGGCAACTGGGGACCACATGACGATTAACGCGGTCGGGGTCAAGGTGTGTTGTCAAGAAAAAGGCTCTAGGACAACCATAAAGACAGCGACAATCATTAAAACAAACGGCAATTCGTTTAGGAAGCGGAAGGCCACGTGGTTCAACGGACGCTCACCCCGCTCAAACGCTTTGCGCCAACGTAGATACAGATGATCTACTGCCGTAATGATGATGACCATGGCCAACTTAATTTGCATCCAAGGTTGGGCCAGTAAATCCAAACCACCTCGGCCCAGCAGCAAGCTTAGGCCTAAAATCCACACCACAATCATCGCGGGAATCATAATGCCGCGATGTAGGCGCCGCTCCATGATGATCAATTGCTGATCCAGCTCACCTCCAAGAGGGGCTAGGGAATGATAGACAAATAAGCGTGGCAGATACATCAGGCCAGCCATCCACGCGATCACCGCAATTATATGAAGCGCTCTAAAGACTTCATAATGGCTGGCGATCCACCCACTCATGCAGCGCATCCACCAAATTCTGCCCGCGGGCAAGAAGGACAAGCGACGACGCAGCCTGTCGTGCGTGCCGCGAGAATTGGGTCAGTCCCTTCCAACAAATCGGTCGTTAGGCGGGCAAGCTCGTCGATGAATCTTGCGCGTGTACCAAGAGCGGGCGCGCGCAAATAAAGCGGCACACCGACTTCGTGCGCAACTTCATAATATTCTTCATCCAATTCAACCAAGGTCTCAATATGTTCGGAGACAAAAGCGATCGGAACTACGATTACAGGTATATTGTCTGCGCCAGCGCGTTCAATCTCGGTTTCCGTGGCTGGGCCAATCCATTTTACGGGACCAACGCGAGATTGATAACAAATCGCATGCTCAAAATGATCGGGAAGCAGAGGCCGCAATGCCGCAACCGTCTCTTCTACTTGTTTTTGGTATGGATCGCCGTCGAGGATAATCTTTTCAGGCAGTCCATGCGCCGACCACAAAACCCGAACGCGCTCAGGCGAACCACCGGCTTGCCATGTTTCGATTACTGCTTCGGCATGGGCCTCAATAAAGCCTGGCGCATCAGGATAGCAGCAAATCAGCTTTGCTGGGCCACCGCCTGCCTTCTTCCAAGCCTGCAACGAGGAATCAGTCGTGGTGGTTGAAAACTGAGGATAGAGCGGCAGAAGCACCGTTTCATCAGGCTTAAATGCACGAACTTGGGCAATTGCATCTTTTACAAATGGCTTCCAGTAGCGCATGGCAAGGAAGGTTTTAACCTCAGCATTTTCATAGCCTGGACGAGCTTTAACCGCCCGCTCTAAGGCTTGCGCTTGAGCTAAAGTTTCTGGAACCAGTGGCGAGCCACCGCCCATCTTCGCATAGTTTGCCCGAGCTGATTTGGCGCGCAGCGTTGAAATCAATCTGGCCAATATCCAACGCACCGGTGTCGGGACGCGGATGATTGCTGGATCAGAAAACAAATTCTTCAAAAAAGGGCGCACGGAATCTGGCCCGTCCGGACCCCCAAGATTGAACAGCACAATCGCTATTTTCTGTCCCATCGAGATTTCAATAACCTTTTTCTTGATTTGCAGACGTTGATCTAGGTCAAACCTTTCACACGCCGCATCACATATTCGACATTGGCGATCGGCGTTGCTGGCACCACACCATGTCCAAGGTTGAAGATATGTGGTCCCGTGGCCGCCACGGCAAGAATAGCATCGACAGCTTGCTCAAGTGCGGGACCACCTGCCATCAAAGCCATAGGATCAAGATTGCCTTGTAAACAGACCTTTGGACCCAATGCAGTCCGCGCTGCGCTTAAATCTGCAGCAATATCGAGGCCGACCCCTTGGACTGTCGTTTCAGCAAAGAATTGACCAACCCGATGACCTGCCCCACGTGGAAAGCCAATAATAGGAACATTGGGATAGACCGCGCGTACCACATCTACGGCCTGCTTGATTGGCTTGGTTACGAGACGCGCGAACA